>JACVIX010000163.1 GCA_015711725.1 Candidatus Geothermincola primus
TTTGGAGGCGGCGTTCCCACCAGTGTGGCTTCTGGTGTGGTAACAGCTGATTTAATAGCCTCTGACCTGAAGTTGTAGGGGAGCCTGCCAATGTAACCGAGGCAGATATAAATTAATGATAGGAGAGACTTTCAACTCTATATTTATATCAATTCTAAGTTTATAAAAGTTGATTCCAATAATTATTGGAGCGAAAAAAACGGCTCATATAGAGACCTCTGACTTTTCTCTTCAGTTAAGGTTTTCTATATTGGATGGACATCGCCTGGCAAACGATTGCCACTCACCGGATTTTTACCTCTCGGCGAAAGCGTGGGCGTGGAGTCTTTCTTAACCATCCGCTGGCATTTGCAGGTTTCAAAAAAGAATGAAAACTAAGAGACTCTTTGACGAAAAAGATATGACACGTCGGTATAAAATTTTCAGGGTTTAAAAATGTCACTGGATTCAGGCGCGCCTATAAGACCTCTCCCCAGTAATTTTCCCTGTCTTTGACCGGCTGTCCACCCACCACCACCCATGTGAGCTGGCCCTTCGCGTTCGTTTTTCTTTTAAGAAAGAGCATCCCTGGCTTGTCCCGATAATCGTCGGTCTTCGGCTCCGGCGAGCCGAAGATGCCTCCACCGTATCTCACTTGACCGCCGACGATTCTCACAACAGCGTCGTCTTCCCCACTGTAGCTGGTTTCGAACTGGAGGTCGTAGAACTCCATGGCCCATTCCTTGGAGTTAAACTCCTCTCTCTCCTTCCCCAGCTGATCCAAGGTTTTTCCTTCGAAAAGGTCGGGGTCAGAGTAATAATAGAAACTTTCGTAGTCTCTGCCCTTGTCAGGGTTTCTCTCGATGAACTCCATGGACCCCAGCCATCTGGTAACCGCTTCCTCCGGCGTCCCCGGCTCGGGCTCCATCACGCGGAACGGATCTCCCGTCAGTTCCCCGCACCCAGCCAGCGCCAATATTATGAAAATCATGAACGTCACAGCGCAAATCAGTTTGAGAATCTTATCTGATCTCAAAGTAAACCTCCACCGACCTTTCTTCCAAGTAATTTTCATCTCATTTAGTATAATAGCCATGTCAACACTTTTAGAATGCAGCATCCAGGAATAATAAGGGGATATCTTTAAAACTGAGGCTGTATCTCAGGTGACGTGGGCTGCACGGTCCTTGCCCCTATCACTCTCCACCCCCCACTCATCTTGCGTAGGAATATCTCTCCTGACCTTTTTCCAAAATCATCCACCTGATATTCCGTAGTGCCGAACATGGAGCCGATATAGCGGGCTCTCCCGCCCACGATCTTTACGGTAGCCTCATTCTCGCCATTGTAGACGGTCTCCAACTGAAGGTCGAAAAACTCGATCTCCCACTCTCTGGAATTCCATTTCTTGCGGAGATCCTCGAGCTCCTCATCGGGAATCTGCTCGCCGTTGGTGTCCTTAAAAAGCTGGGGATCGGCAACTTTGACGAAGAGCTCGAAATCCCTGCCCTTTTCCGGATCACCGTCCACGAACTCCATCGACTTGAGCCAGCAACGCGCCGCTCCCTCCGGAGTATCGTTATTGAGAATCGATCCGGATGGAGAATGACCGCAGCCGTAAAAGCAGAGAGACATCACCAAGAGGACGATAAGCGAGGCAATAGGGGGATAGGACATTTTCCCGCCGCCTCCAACGCACCTCTTCAATCTGGGAATGCCGCTTGCCATGGTTTTCTACCCTCCCAGCACGGGATTTCGAGGCATCCACTACACTTCGGGGAATTCCGAGCCTTCTTCCTCTATTTCGGGTAGTGGGAATGGCTGCATGGCCAGTGAATAATCCAGAATAATCCACTGGTTTTCCAATTTGATAAGATGAATCTTTCTGGGATAGGTTGAGAAATCCACCCCTCCGGAGTCTCCTCCATCCTTGTAATATCCGATGAACTTTCCTCCGATTATCTCTACTTCCGCACGGTCTTCTTGAAGTGAGTTCAACCTGGTCACAACCGCCTTGGCTTCGTAGCGATCGTAACCGAAGGTCTCCTCGGGGGCAGGCAATTGCACCGCTCCCGACCTAACAGCCTTGTACAATTCAGGCTCTGTGCAGCGCAAGAATCCCATCACGTCCCTTTTGTTCAGCGCTTCGAAAAACCTCATCACGCTCTCCTCCGGCCCGCTCTTCCCGCCGGAGAAAGCGAAGACCAGCCCAATGACAACGCCAGCTACGATGAGCACTAGGAGAGCCACCCCCATCCATGGCTTTGTTTTCCTCTTAGCCTTTCTGGCTCTGCGCTCCAAGACCTTAACGTCGACGCCTTTTTGTTCAGCCATTCTGCGCTGCCGCGCGGCTTCGCGCATGGTCTTCCTTCGGCTAGCTTCCCGCATGTGAACGGCAGTGGCAATCTTCTCCCCACACTCCTCGCAGTAACGGCGCCCTTCTGGGTTTTCATATCCGCAATTGGGACAGCGCACTTTCTTCCTCCCTTGTCCAGATTCCGTTGATTCCTTTCGATACAACAATCACGGCGAACCCTCACTATACGCCAACGGTGTGGAAAAGACGAGGCCACGTCTAAATCCACGACAACACACTATGGCCATTCTTTTATACACAGCCATTCATTTATATTATTGTATTTTAAGGGTTGATATCCCTTGCTTCAAATGCAAAGCCATACATTCTCCAGCCGTCCCGTTGATAATCTCTATCTCGCATATCCCTTGCTTCGAATGTAAGGCCATGCTTTTTCAATACGTGCTCGCCGGGGCGTCGCATTGCCACTTCCATTTCCATTCACCCAATCCCTCTCATTCCATAATGCTTCGCCCTCGCTTCTAATCTCAAATTCTAAAGATATGAACGCTGCGCTATAGAGAAAGGAGGGCGCGGCCGGTTCCACGCCCTCCTTGATTATGGATTTTTCGTTGTCAGCTTGATTTGGCTCCGCAATTGGGACAGAATGCCGCCCCTTCAGGTATGGAAGCGCCACATGAAGCACAATTGCTTACCGCTGCCGCAGCAGGCGGGGGAGGAGGCGGCTGGGTGGCCGCTTGAGGCGGCGGAGGTGGCGCGGCAGCCCCACCTGGAGGGGGAGGGGGAGTCATCTTGGCCGCGGCGGCCGCCTGTTTTGCCGCATCAGCCTCTTGCCTAACCTGGATGATTTGCTGCTCTAAGTTAAAAATCTGCTGGGCATAAGCGTTAAGAGCCTCTTGATTCAAAGCGCCCGACCGAATCTGATCCAAAGCGGCTTCGCCCAGTTCCATGACCTTCTCATTGCGCTGCTTATTAAGGGCGTTCAAAGTAGAGGAAGTCTTGGTGCCTTTGAGAGCATCGTCCAATTGAGCGCCCAACCCACTAGCTTGTTCCTTCAACTTGTCAAAAAATCCCATGAAGTTTACCTCCTTCCGGATATTAAACCGACATGCAATGGCGCCATTTACATCAAATCAAGTTCACAAGAAGATTATAATCCATCCAATCCTTTCTTTCTAACCCTAGGCAACCCTGACGGATAGTTTCAACACCCTCCCCTCACACAAGCCAAAGAGACTTAACCGCTCACTCCTAAAGATTGACGTGGCGATGTTGGATCTGTACTGCGGGTGAAGCAACCATCTCCCCCAAATAGACCATAAGGAATATTCTTAGATGATAAGTAGACGATAAACTAGCTAAGCGATAAGAATGGAGGGCATTGCCCATCTATAACCCGAGAATGATAATCTCCCCGGTCAAAAATTGGGTTCCTCCCCGGTCAGTGTGCGGTGAATCGCCCTTGCCGCCCTCTTGCCGGCTCCCATCGCCTCTATGACTGTAGCGGAACCCGTGACGATATCTCCTCCCGCGTAGACTCTGGGTATAGAGGTCTCGCCTGTCTCCTCGTCCACGTCGATGTAACCCCTGCTGTTCAACTTGAGCTCGGGAAGGGTGTTGGGGAGCAGGGGGTTAGCCCTGGTTCCGATAGCCATTACCACCAAGTCGCACTCTATCTCAAACTCGGAGTGATCCACAGGGACAGGTCTTCTTCTGCCGCTCTCATCGGGCTCGCCCAGTTCCATGCGGATGCATTCCATCCCCTTGACCCAACCGTCCTTTTCCAAGATACGCTGGGGCAAAGTGAGGAAGCGGAACTGCACCCCTTCCTCCACTGCATGCGCTACCTCTTCCGCGCGAGCGGGCATTTCCTCCCTGGACCTTCGATATACCAGAAAAACCTCCTCCGCTCCCAGACGGAGCGCGGTGCGGGCACTGTCAAGAGCCACGTTCCCCCCTCCCACCACCGCCACCTTTTTCCCTTTCTTGATAGGTGTGTCGTAGCTGGGAAACAGGTAGGCTTTCATCAGGTTGGAGCGGGTGAGGTACTCGTTAGCTGAATATACACCATTGAGGTTCTCCCCGGATATTCCCATAAACATGGGCAGCCCGGCCCCTATGCCAATAAAAGCAGCGTCAAACCCTTCCTGGAGCAGTCTCTGAAGCTTTACGGTTCTCCCCACCACCTGGTCATACTGGAAACTTACGCCCAGGCGGGACACATATTCCACCTCCCTTTCGACGATAGCCTTGGGCAGCCTGAACTCCGGTATACCATATACCAGAACCCCTCCCGGGGCGTGCAACGCCTCGAAGACGGTTACCTGATGCCCCGCCTTAGCCAGATCGCCGGCGCAAGTAAGCCCCGCGGGACCGGATCCAATCACCGCTACCCGTTTACCGGTGGAGCTGGCGATATCGGGAAACAGAAGCTCCCCTTGTTCCGCTTCCCAATCGGCGGACAATCTCTCCAGTCTTCCAATGGCGATGGGATTTCCCTTTTTCGCTAGGGTGCAGGTCTTTTCGCACTGATCCTCCTGGGGGCAGACCCTGCCACATATTGCCGGAAGACTGTTCTTCTCCTTGATTTTTAGGACGGCTTCCCGGGGATTTCCCTCCAACAACTTGGCGATGAAAGCCGGTATGTCCACTTCCACCGGACAACCTCTTACACAAGGGCTCTTCTTGCACTGAAGGCAACGCGCAGCCTCCTTCATCCCTTCTTCCAGGGTATATCCCAGCGCCACCTCATTGAAATTCAGAATGCGCTCCGCCGCATCCTGTTCCCTCATGGGAACCCGTTCTTGCTTATGTCTATCCGCTCTCTTCCCCAATGCTCCGCCTCCTTCAAGACCAGTCCCGACTGTCCAGGCGTAACCTCTCATATTATAAAACCTCGACGTTGTTTGGGCGCAAGCCGGGAGAGATTCCAAGAGTTTGATTCATGGACAAAGGAGTACGAAAAACTATGGGGCGGATTTCATAAAAGACCAGCTATCTATGAAAATCATTCTGGGATTGGTTTGTCATCGTCATGGCTATGTTGTTTAATAACAATGAGAGGAGCATTAAGATGAAGGGAAAGCTTTGCACCTACTGCAGTACTCCATTGTATTTTCAGAAAAACATGGAGTGGAACGCCAACGGCACCATGTACCTAAAAGGGGATATATCCCATCGCATGGTGATCCTGGACTGTAAAGCCCTCAATAATAGCATGGTCCAGTTAGAACAGAGGGTCGGGGTTCCCATCACTGACGCTATCGTGAGGGCGAAGGCGGCCGCCGCGAACCGATATATCAATACGGTTCTGTCCGGGCCCTTAGGCTGGCTATCCAGGTCCTTCTCAACTATCAAAGTCTACGAGAAGATAGCCGAACAAGCACTTTACCTAGGATACGGAGTGGTGAGGTTCACTGAATATATGCGTAGGGTGAGGTTGGAAGGACAAGTGATTAACCCATATCTTCCCATGATGATGGCTGGCGATATTGCGGGAACCTTCAGCAGCGTGGAAAGGAAACCAGGGCGGATTAGATTCGAAGTGGAAGACGGCCTGATGACCTTCGAAATCGATCAAGACCAGCGATTCGGAGAGATGTTGCGTGCCCGGCTCAAGCCTCAAACTCCCTCCATACCAGCCATATCCTCATACCGACGCTGCCCCGAGTGCGGCGTTCCCATTTTGCTGTCCCGGTTCAAATGGAATCTGGCGGAAGGGCTCATATATGACGTGAAAACCGCGCGCAGGACCGCCATCATAGGCATGGAAACCATACAGAGTCTCTACGACGACCTGGAGGAGCGATTGGGGCCAGAGGTTCCCATCTATGTAATGGAGATAGAGAAGGAAAGGGTAAGAAAGGACCTCGAAAAAAGGGACCTGATTGCCACCGCCGAAGGATACCGTCGCCTCCTGGCTCAACTCAGGGTGAGAGGGATGGGCGAGGTAGCCGGGGTGCAGAAGGCGGGAACTCAGCTGCGGGTGAGGGTGAACAATCCCTATTCCGTGCCCGCCATCGTCGCTCTGGTATCCGGCGCTTACGAGGCGCTCAACCAGATCGATTCTAAAGAAAGCTGGCGCATTGACCCCCGAGGGTTTTTAGATATAACCGTGGAACCTAAATGACCATCCGAAAAAGGGATAAAACTGTCTCTTTCGGCGGTTACTTGAAACGCGTCCGCATAACCCTCAATTCACGAAATCGCCTAATAGAAAGGCACAGTGATTGCGACCTTTCGACAAAAGGGTTATGGTGAATTTTCTCGTTTATTAGATTTAAGAGGATTCCTCGCAAGTAAAACAATCTGTAACTTATCCGATCGATATA
>JACVIX010000164.1 GCA_015711725.1 Candidatus Geothermincola primus
TGACCGAAACAGACTATTTAACATCGCCAACGTAAACGATTTCGTCCAGCGGGAATGCCTAAGTATGTACATGAGCATCTATCATCGAAAGACTTTAGTCAATGGTTACAGCGGGTATTTTCCTTTTAGCTATATTCGCATCGTCACCGAGCTCCAGGGGTTTCCCTCGGAACGCTCTTTACAACTTTTGCGAGGTTTAGGCATCGACTACGTGATCTGGCACTGGGATCGCCTGGAGCCGGAGGAAGATCGATATTATCGGGATCGTTTTACCCAATCACCCCATCTCTTCACGGTGGAGGATTTTGGGGAAGAGACGGTTCTGGGAATAAGGGACGGCGGGGTGAAGGCATCCCCCGAAGAGCTAACCATGGAACTGGCCTGTCCCAGAGAGGTAATGAAGGGAAGGGATTTTAATCTAGGAGTTCTTTCCACCAATCCTTCCGACAAGCCTTTTCTCTACACCGAGGAGGAATACCAAGGAATAGAATACATCTGGCGCGATAGAGAAGGGAGGGAATGGAGAGAGAAGGGCAAGTTTCATCCCACATTTTTCATAGAGGCTGGGGAGAGCGCCACCATTCCTCTGCGGACCAGATGCGCTCCCCCTCCTGGAGACTACTCTCTCACCGTGGTTATTCACGGGGTATTAGGGGAGAGGCATCTGGAAAGCGAGATAGCCGTTGTGGAAGACCTGCCAGACTCCCTCAATCCAGGAGCACTCGAAGCCTCGCCAGTAAGGTTCACGCATCCCGGGGAGCTGGTACTCCATCAGCGAGATGGACTGTTCTTCTTCAACTTGGCGGTTAAAAACCAGGGTGATACTCAATGGCTGGCCGGTTCTGGGGAGAAAGAGGAGGCGGGCACAGTGCGGCTGCTCCTCCGCTTTCAGAACTGCCCATCGCCAGGTTGGGAAGAGACGTTCTGTACCCTCCCCTGCGATATCTCCCCTGGACAGGAAGTGACTATACCGGCGCTCTTCCGCACGCCCCCGCAACCGGGGAGATACCAAATCAACATACGCATGTTTCACGAGGGAAAGGGGGAATTCGGAGAGTCTCTGGAAATGAACCTGGTGGTAGATGGGGACGCGGGGATATAGGTGAGGATTGCCATCGCCGGTGAAAAGCGCTTTTTCTGTCCGTGTATCATCTGTTTCAAAGAAGACGAATATATACTTTCATAGTGTGATAAATAATAGTCTATTGTTATCGGCTTTCGTAAAACAATCCCTTCCAATACCAAGAGATGGGGGCTTAAAACCCGTACCTATGGAGTTTCGTTCCCCGCGAAATTGTGTTAAGGTGAATTGTTAAACCCTTTTATGGTGCGTAGTCACCCATAAAACGCAACTGCCGTTTTATTTCAGTCTTAAGGAGGAAGTATGCGCCTGAGGGCATTTTCCAACCGGGAGGGTAAGGCTCACCTGCTCGCCTTCTTTCTCATTATGCTACTGGCCATCGCCGCGCGGCTTCCTTATCTCTTCCAGCCTATTCGTTATGACGAGAGCTGGAACTTTCTATGGTTCGGAACCCAATCCATCAAGTACTTGGTCTCCCATTATCTCTCCAACAACCACGTCTTCTCCTCATTATTGATGCATTGGTCTTACCGTATCTTCGGGGATGGAGTGGCAGCGATCCGCCTACCCGCTCTCCTCGCCGGCATCCTGGTAGTGCCTACTACTTACTTCCTGGTACACAGGTTGTACGACAGGGACTCCGCGTTACTGGCGATGGGACTTACCGCATCTTCATCCTTTCTAATCGAATACTCCGATCTTGCCAGAGGCTATACTATCTTGATACTCTTCTTCCTGCTCACTCTCATCTTCGCCACCTACCTGGTCAACGAGGACAACCTAGCTATGTGGATACTCTTTGTTCTTTGTAGTTCCCTAGGGTTCTTTACCATAGTGGTTTACCTCTATCCCTTCGGGGTAGTGACCATCTGGCTCTTTTTCAGCATCCTCCATCATAGCGACCGGGAGGTGCGGAGGCGACGGCTGATCCACTTTTTCGCGGCGCTGCTTGCCATCGTCGCGCTGACATTTCTTCTCTATCTGCCTATCATGATTAAGTCGGGGCCCAGTTCCCTGCTTCAGGGTCAATCCCACTTCTCCAGAAGTTGGGGTGATTTCGTAAAAGAATTCCCTCGTTTCGCCTCGGATATCTGGAGAGCATGGAATCGGGACCTGCCCGCGGTCTTGAGCGCCATACTTATCACGGGGCTGATAGTATCCCTATTGTTCAATAGAAGGATCTCTTCCTTCCGGCTCTCCGTGTTTATCCCTGCGATAATCTGGGTTCCCACAGTGGTTTTGGTCCAAAGGGTGATCCTCTATCCTCGGTTTGTCCTCTTCCTGCTCCCCATCTATCTGGGCATGGCTAGCGCGGGCATCTGCTTCCTGCTCGAACCGGTAAAATCGAGGTTGGGCAGGATGGGGAACTCGCTCATCCCCTTCATCGCAGTGGTCCTCTCCGTGGCGCTGTGCATAGGGGTGTTTCAGAATAGGTCCATAGAATACTCCCCCGAGGTGGGAAACTTGAAGGAAGCAGTGGAAATAACCGAATACCTAAAGGAAAACCTGCGACCCGGGGACCGGGTGGTAGCAATTATCCCTTCCACTTTTCCTCTCTACTATTATTTCCCCAGATATGGTCTTTCCGTGGATTGCTTCCATGCGGATCCCTATGGCAGCGAAAGACTACTCATCCTTGCCAACAACCTGAAACCATTCTGCCAGACATGGGAAGGGGTGCTGGAGGTATCCGAGATCTGCTTGGAGAGCCTGAGCGACTTCACCTTGCCTGAGGAGTTGAAAAGGTTCGACACCTCGGTGATATACGAGATGCGCAGGACTCAACATCTCGATGCGCGCTCACCATGAATTGAACAAACCAGGCAAAATTGCGAATTATATATGTATGGATTCGACGCAACATTTCAAGAGAAGCAGAAATCTAAATATCAAACTTGGTTCAGTCTCATTATTTATAAATGCAATTGAATCCGAGAAATAACTTTGATTACTTCTCAAGAAATCGGCATTCGCTCTATTTCTCACAATCGGATTCGAGAGGCATCCTCAATTAATTAGACAAATTGTTATTATTTTCTTTATGTAAATATGCCCAGACCATATGTCTCAACGCTGGGTGGGAGTTGTCGATATATCCTGATGTTCCGCGAGATACCTCTGGAGATCAACCTGGAGCACGAAGGAGTACATCTCTTGGTTGAACTCGCAACTGGGCGATGCGGTCTCCTGATGCACCAATTGGAAGTAGTCCAGGTTGGATCGGTCCAAACCCCCGCGCTCAAACGCCTCTTCCAGGGAGGGAGAATGGGCGTATAAAACGAAATATTCCACGTTCTTTTCTTGAATATCCGGCCAGGGATCATCCAGAGAGACATCCGCGGGGTCGAAGTTGGACCACACCCCCAGATATAGGGCGTTCCTTCCCAGGTACCAGCAACCGCAGGGTCCCGCATTAGTGGCAACTACCGCTTGCGAGGGAAGGTTGTCTCTGATCCAATAAAAAGCAGCCCGGGTGGCCAGCCCGCCGTTGTCATCCTCCAGCTGCAGAATGAAACGGGTATAATGCTCCAAGGTTATGGGAATTGTGCTTATACATACCATCGCCACCAGGAAGAGCGCCATAACATATAGACACACCTTTACCACCCTCCGCGTCTCTAATGAATCAGCCAGTTCCAGCACGCTAGAGAAGGTCAATCCGGCTCCCAGACATAGTGGGGGAATCGCTCCCATGAGGTAGCGTGTCTGGAAGTAGAAGAATAAACAGTGGAGGGGACCGAAGAGGACCAGCCAGGGAACCATTATCAGGGAGTAACGGCGGAATTTTTTCCGGGCCAGCATGATGAAAAAGCCAGCGTACCCGCTAGCCAGCAGGGCGTAAGCATAATAATGGGTGGTGTATTTGATGGGCGGAAAGTCGCTAAAGAAGAGATACCTTTTCAAGCGCACCCACGCCAGGGTTATGGATATCGACTCTGAATAGGTCTTCATCTCCCCCGCGTAGGTGGTCTTGAAGGGATTCCCGAATACCGCGAAGTTGCGTATTAGCCAGGGAAGGTAGGGGAGGATAAATATGGCGGTGGCGAGCATCAGCTTCTTCCAGCTGATTCCCCATTTCCAGATGCGGTAAAGCAGGACTAAGTATATGATGGCTAGCACGAACCATCCTTCCCAGCGGGCAAGAGCCACAAGCCCGCCGGTAAAAGATGCCCAGTAAAGAAATTTATCCTCCTTCCCGTTGAACCAAAGGATAAAGAGATAAAGGCTCAGGCAGAGAAGTAAAATAAATATACCCTCGGACATGGGAATGGTCGCCCAGGTTACCGCCAGGGGCTCCACCGCGAAAAAGAGGCATCCCAGCAGTCCCGCCCTCTTGCCAAACATATTCTTGCCTATCCCGTAAAGGGGAAAGACCGCCAGAGAAAAAGAGATAGAGTTTACCAGCTTGCCCGCCCATTCCCCGTTACGTATAAAAAGAGTGAAAGCGGAGATAAACAGGGGATACATGGGAAGGTACTTGGCATGAGCCACCCCTTTAAAGGAATAAGAAAAACCCCGCAGCAGGCTCCTGCTCAATACCAGGTAATAGTAGGTGTCGAAGGTATAGAACTGGGGACGAAAGGAAAGTGTTAACCTATAGATAAAAGCCAGAAGAAAGATGGCTCCCAGGGATAGGTGAATCCATCTCCGGGCGAGCCATCGACGCAGTGCGTCGCCTTTTCGCCGCTCCGTCAACAATGCCTCCCTCTCTCGGCGCGCCCCGACCCATCTCACCCTCAGACCTCAAGCAAACGCTAGCCCAAATGGACTTGCCTTTGGATAAAGCGCCAGAGCGCATCCTTTCCGATGAAACTGAATCTCCATCGCATCTTCCGCCGCAAGGACGGCTTTCTTCTTAAACAAGAAGTATAAACCACTCTTTTTTTGGCGCAAAGCCTGGAAAGTCTTCATGCGCGAGACGAGAAAAGCGCGAAAGCTTGGCGCAAGCTAAGATTTTTTCTACCTTCCAACAAAAGCTATTTCATGGCGTCCAGGAAGCGCTTTGTCAGATAGAAGAACTGTTTAGGGGTCTCCACATCTTTTAACAAACTGTAAATTACTTTGGGACGCAGATAAAATTCCAGGTAAGCCCTTCTTTGTAAATTCTTCAAGTCTTTCCTGGTCAAGCCATCAGGAATATAACCCACGTCATGGACGAAGAAATGGTCAGTGTCCAGCCCGTTGAGCTTCCCCTTCTCTTTTAAGTCGTTGTATATCTCCGTTCCGGGAAGGGGCATGAAATTGTTGAATTGGGCGCGGTGGATGGGAAGCTCTTTGGCGAACTTCATGGTCTTCTTCATGTCATCCTTGGTCTCCCCCGGTATCCCCATCATAAAGAAACCGGTGATTTTAATATCGTAATTGCTCAAGAGATTGAGACGATCCCTGATCAGGTCCAAGGTCAAGCCCTTCTTGGTAAGCTCCTGGATGCGGTCGGAACCGAACTCTATCCCCACCGCCAAGGAGTGGCAGCCGGATTTCTGCATCAAGTCAAGCATCTCAGCGTTGAGAGTATCCAGACGCACCCCGGAGGGACATGCCCAAGTGATGTTGAGCTTGCTTTCCAATAGGGACTCGCAGAATTCCACGACCAATTTTCGATGAAGGGTGAAGTTCTCATCCTCGATGTGAATCTCCCTAACCCCGAAATCCCTCGCCAGCATCTCAATCTCTTTCATGACGTTGGGAATGGATCTCCTGCGAATGGTGGTCCCGGTCACCGTCTTGCCCGAGCAGAAGGTACACTGGTAGGGACAGCCCCTGGTTATCACCATGGGAGCGACGGGAAACTGCCGGGCGAAACCGCCATGGGGAGCTTCAGGATAGGTGCGTGGGTCGATTAAATCCCAAGCGGGAAAGGCGATGGAGTCCAAATCACGGACAAGCCTCCATTCGTTGATCACTACTTCGCCTTGGCGGTTCCTCCAGATTAGATTGGCCACCTTGCTGTAATCCCTCTGGTCCTCTCTCTCCCTCAAGACCTCCATAAACTCCCTGAAACCAAGCTCCGCCTCGCCCCGAAAAGCGAAGTCAACTTCTGGGTAATCGTTGAGGATGTTGAGGTAGTCTCCGCTGGGATGTGCCCCACCCAGCACCACAACCGCTTGGGGATAATGTTTTCTGATGATCTCCACGTGTTTTCTCACCGAGTTGAGATCATAGGTCATCATGCTGAGCCCGAAGATGTCTGCGGGATGTTCCAGGATATATTCCTCGAACTCTTGGTGGCTGGTTCTATCCTTAAGGCAATTGAGCACATCAACCTCATAACCCAGCTCGCGAGCGATAGTAGCCAGATAGCCAGGCCCAATAGGGGGCATAACCACATAAGTTCTGTTCACCGGGATGATAAAAAGAATCCTATTCATGACCTTTTTCGCGATTCGCGCAAATAACACACCGCCTGAAGCGGATCGAACCCGATTTCCTATATAATCTCATACAATAGATTTGGATAGAAGGGTTCTTTTCACCTTCGAACAACAAAAGATGATTAT
>JACVIX010000165.1 GCA_015711725.1 Candidatus Geothermincola primus
CCAACCCATATAGATGTTACAATCAACCGCATCCACTTCCCCAACCCATATAGATGTTACAATCAACCGCATCCACTTCCCCAACCCATATAGATGTTAATATTCTGTTACGATTTTGTTACATTAAGGGGAAATTACCTTTACAAGGAAAGAAAAATTTTATAATATAATATGACTGAAAAATTGGGGGTTGAGAAAGGAAACCGCTGCTTTATTTATTTACAATCATCAATTACAAGGGAAACCTTTGTCTTGGAGGGACATGAAGGCTTGAAATGGTTCCAACGCCTAACTAGGCGATCTCGGGGCGAAACGCGATGTAAATCCGGTAATCATTCGTTAATCTTTTTACGAAAAATCTCCACAGGTTTCGCTCCCGGCGGAAGGGACAGTTAACGAAAAGGGGTGTTGAGAATGAAAGCCAGGGTTTTCAATGGATCAAGCTGGGCAAGCCAAGCCGTAAGGATGCTCCAAGCCATTCTTCTCTGTCTAATGTTGTTATGCCTTTTCGTGGCCACTTCCTCTAAAGAAGCGCAGGCAAGCCCCGGCGATCTGATGAGGGTCTCTGCCAACGCCGCGGGAGAGGGCGCCAACAGCAGCTCTTCGGGTTCCTCCGTCAGCGCCGACGGGAGGTACGTGGTCTTCGACTCTGAAGCTAACAACCTGGTACCTGGGGATACCAATGGAAAACCCGACGTATTCCGCAAGGATTTGGTCACCGGGGAAGTGGTGCTGGTCTCGGTGAACGCGGCGGGCGAACAAACGGATGAATACAGCGGGGGTTCCGTCATCAGCGCTGACGGCAGATATGTCGCCTTTGCCTCCCGCGCCCACAACCTGGTTCCGGAAGACCCCAGCGACCTTTATTTGGACGTATTCCGCAAGGACCTGGTCACCGGGGAGGTGCTGCGCTGCTCCGAGACCGCTGCGGGAGTTAAGGGCCAGGGCAACAGCGAGAAGCCAGCCATCACTTCGGACGGAAGGTACGTGGTCTTCGAATCAAACGCCGCTAACCTTGGAGCGCCCCCCAGCATGCCCAAGCAAATCTATCGCAAGGACCTGCTCACCGGGGAGATCGTCCTCTGTTCCTCCAACTCATCCTCGAGCTGGCCCGCCACCGATGACTGCGCCAACGCCTCGGTCAGCGCCGATGGAAGGTACGTGGCTTTTGAGACCAGGGCATCCAACCTGGTGGAGGAGGAGGACCCCTTCCCCGAATTTGACATGGACGTGTTCCGCAAGGACCTGGTCACCGGGGAGATCATTCTTTGCTCCAGAAACCAGGAAGGGGGAGAGGGCGACCTGGATAGCTGGGATCCCGCAATAAGCGCCGACGGCAGGTATGTGGCATTCTACGCCCGATGCTCCAACTTAGTGCCAGGTATATACGGAGGGCAGGTCTATCGCAAGGACCTGCTCACCGGTGGGATAGTCTGCTGCTCCACCTCCGCCGAGGGTCAGGCGGGATACGACTGGAGCTACTATCCCAGCATCACCCCGGACGGCAGGTACGTGGCTTTCTACTCCTACGCGGGGAACCTGGTATATCATGACGACAATTCCTATTCCTTTATTTACAAAAAGGACCTTGACACCGGCGACATCGTTCTATGTTCAACCTCCTCGACAGGCATGCCAGCGTTTGGTTTCTGCTTCTGCACCCCGGGGATGAGCTCCGACGCCCGGTATGTAACCTTCACCACTTACGCCTCCAATCTGATACCCGACGATACCAATGGCGTCACCGACGTCTTCCGCAAGGAAGTGGCCGTCTCCCACTGGTATTTCGCCGAAGGATACACCGGGAACAACTTCCAGGAATATCTCTGTATAGGCAATTTCGGCGACAATGATGTGATTGCCAGCGTGCTCTACGCATTCAAAGACGGCACTAGGATGGTGAAGGATTATAATGTTCCCGCCCGTGGCAGGAGGACCATAAACGTCAACAGCGAGGTGGGCCCGGGACGGGAAGTCTCCGCTGTGGTGCGCTCCGCCTATCCTGATTTAGTGGTGGAAAGAACCATGTACTTCAAGTATCAGGACAAATGGACTGGAGGCCACGCGGTGATGGGAGCCCGCCACCTCAACTTAACCGTCCACTTCGCCGAAGGTTACACAGGACCTTATTTCGACGAGTACGTCTGCGTCTTCAACCCAGGAGAGGAGGATACCCATCTAACCTTGGAGTTCCAGACCCAGGAAGCGGGTCAGAAGATGACCAATGCATTCGTGCCCAAACGTTCCCGGGCCACCTTCCTGGCTAACGATCCCTCCATCCTTGGCCCCAACTATCAGACCTCCCTTACGGTGCACTCCGCGAAGCCGGTGATAGTGGAGCGGGTAATGTACTTCCAATACATCGGCCTGGGCGCGGGCTGGGAGGGAGGTCACTGCACCATGGGAGTGCACGAACTTTCCAAACAGTACTACTTTGCCGAAGGGACTACCAGGATGTCCTGGTGGTTCGGCTGGTACGGTTTCCACGAGTGGTTGACTATCCAGAATCCTAACGCCATGGAGAGCATCACTGTGGAAGCCGTCTACCAGCTGGGACCAGGCCAGGGTGGACCCATCACCAAGAGTTACAACATTGGCCCAGGAAGAAGATATACGGTCTTCGTTCCTTACGCGGTGGGATACAATAAGGACGTTTCGGTCAGGCTCTCCTCCAGTTCCGACTTCTTCGCGGAGCGCCCGATGTACTTCAACTACACCTATAAAAACACCTTCTGGGAGGGGGGACACTGCGTGATTGGGTCTAGCGCCCCCGCAGATGAGCTGCGTTTCGCCGAAGGATATACCGGTCCTGGATTCCATCAGTGGCTCTGTTTGCAGAATACCAGCAACGAGGACTCCCTGGTGGAAATAACCTACTACGTGGAGGAGACTTCCTCCAGCATAGTCAAGACCGAGATCATACCCGCCAATACCCGGGTAACCTTCTTCGTCAACGACCACGCGGGATACAACCTCCATCTATCCACGCGGGTTCGGGTGATCTCGGGGCCCAGGGTCATGGCGGAGAGACCCATGTACTTCAAGTACAACGGCGTATGGGATGGTGGAAGCGACGTTATAGGATTCGCGCCTTGAGAAAGGCTAAAACATAAGAGGGGCGAATGAAAGGAGAGCGGGTTTTCGAGACCCGCTCTTCTTTCTTTCCCTTTCATAATCCGCTCATGGAGGTGGAAATCCTTCACGCCGGGAATAGAAGGTTCTGAGGTTGTCCCTGTCGTGGGAGGAGAGGAATCGATTAAATTTGTTGCCGTCGCTTTTTCGGCATAGAATATTTACATTACGTAATATTTTATGTGAGCGTGACGTGGCCAGGCAATCGATTAAACGCTTTCTTCTTGCCCTTGTCTTTCCTCTGTTTTAACGTTTAATGGAAAATGAGTTGGGGCTTTGTACTCTCCCGCGATTCCCATCCCCTATTCCGTAAACCATAGCCATTTTCGCGATATGCCTCATCCTCACGTCTCTATGCACAGGTTACCCGCTTTTTAATTCCCGTAGGCTTTTCACCAGAGTTCGGATTATACTTACTAACGCCAGGGAATAGAGGGCTATCGCCAGCCAGAAGAGAGGCGCATTTTTTCTTTTGAGCTGAGCCAAGTTCAGGGTCCATCCCACGCCGAAGACCCGGGGGACGATTATCCGTTCATCATCCGGGTTCCACATCCTCTCCTTGATCCGCTCCAGGGTGGGCATGCGAAAATCATAAGGTACGCCCATAGCTTTACCCGATTTTTCCATTTCCCTCCTCCATCTACGAGAGATAAACTTGCCATTTAATTATATCAATGAGAAGGGGATCCTCCAGAAAGAGGAAAAATTATTTTCCATCACCATAATCGTGACAGATTGTGAATAACATCGGCGAATCAAGCAAATTAAGATACGTAGATTTTCCCACGACATGCCTTTGTTTGATCTGTCCTAAATATCTGTCCCACAACGCGGGAATAGCCCTGAAGCACAATGGTTGCAGGTATGGGGATAGACCAAATGATGCCGCACTCGTAATGCAAGAATAAATCATCGAAAAAGCCCGGATTGTTTCCTGTGACGCGCCTCTTTATCCAAGCGCCTCATTCTCTTTCAAGTAAAGCTGGGTTCAAGGGCATCGTCACGCCCTAGCCAGCGAAGCCTTCATTCCCCTATCGACCGCGGTTTCTCCTCACTCGCTTCGCCAGCTTTTATCCAACCTCAACCCACCAGCCTGCCATCCTTTAAATGGGCGACGGAATCGGAAAGCCCAGCCACGTTTTCGTCGTGAGTCGCCACCAGCACGCACCTCCCTTCCCGGGAGAGCTCCCTCAAGATCTCCACGATGATCTTTCCCGTGCCCGAATCCAGGTTCCCGGTGGGCTCGTCAGCCAGGATTACCTGCGGGTCGTTGGCCAAGGCTCGGGCGATAGCCACCCTTTGCTGTTCCCCTCCCGAGAGGCGGGTGGGGCGGTGGTTCCAACGCTCCGGACCGATCCCCATTCTCTCCAGCAGTTCTCTGGCCCGCCGTTTCTGCTCTGAGCGCGCCACTCCAGTCATAGCCATGGGCAACATCACGTTTTCCAGCGCGGTATAGGTGTTCACCAGATTGAAGAATTGGAAGACGAAGCCCACGGTCTTCCTACGATAATCCACCAGGTTCAAGCCGGAACTGAAAATATCCCTCTCCCCCACCCGCACCGATCCGGCGTCGGGCGCTTCCAGGGAACCGACAATATAAAGCAGGGTGGTCTTGCCACTGCCCGAAGGCCCCACCACCGCGGTCATGCGACCCGGCTGCGCATCCAAGGAGACCCCGTCCAGGGCGATTACTTCCCCGCCCCGAGTGCGATAACGTTTGGTCAAATCCCTGACTTCCACACCGTTCATCCCTACAACACCTCATTCCATACGCAACACCCTGGCGGGACGGACGCGCACCACGCCCACCACCGGTATCACCATCCCGGTGAGACATACCCCCAGGAGTATAAGGCAAGCGTAGAGGAAGAGCTCGTTCCCGAAGAGTACTTTTATCTGGTTTCCCACCGAGGAATCGCTGGCCAAGCGGCCAGGAGAACCTCCTCCCTGGAACTGCCTCATCATGCCTTGACCTCCATCCTGTTTCTGGTTCTGTTCAGGCGCCTCAGTCCTGATATTCTCGCTTAACAGCCAGTTGCCCAGGCTCTGACCTAGCGCCGCGGTCGCCGCCGAGGCTATAATTACCGCCACCAGACATAGCACCACCACCTCCACCGCCAACTGCGCCAAAATCTGGCGGTCCGCCGCTCCTACCGCTTTGAACACCCCCAGTTCCTTTACTCTGCCCCTCACGATGAGCAGCATGGAGAGGAGTAGGATAAGCACGCAGGCGCCCAAGGAACCCCACAATCCTATGCTGGACGTGTTGCCTACCTTGGCAAGTGGATCGGCAAGGGTTTGGTAATCCACCAGGTCGGTGGTCATCTCGTAACGGTCGCTGCCGCTGATGGCTCTGAACTCGGCTAGAAGCGCATTGGTGTTGTCCACGTTATCGAAATAATAAGAGGCGTCGTCCACAAAACCCGGAGTATTATTCAGTTCCTGTACCACGGACAATGGGGCGTAGAAGCGGTTCCCAAAAGGGTTGAATCCTAGCAGGTTTTGGGAGCTTTCCGCTTCCTTGGTCTCGTAGATGCCGATGATGGTAAGTTCCTTCTCCGCTTCTCTTCCTGTCTTATCCTTTATCCTAGCCACCACGGTGTCGCCTGTCCTCAACTGGTTCTTATCCGCCAGGTTCTTCTCTATCAAGACCACCGGGTTGGCGGCTGAAAAGTCAAAATAATCGTAGTACCTTCCCTCTACCAGAACTTTCTTACCGTCCCTGAAATCGGAGAGAGAGGCGGCGTCGGTATTGCCGGTGAAGGGAAAGGTGTTCATGGTCACCTGGATTCCCAGACGAGAGGCCTCTTTGGCCAAGCCACTCTCGAAGACCATCTGCAAATTGGTGTTCTCCAGTTCCGGGAGAACTATATCAGTGGTTAAGAACTTGTCGTAGGTGCGTACGTGCTCAGAGCGAGAAACCTCGTCGGTTATGGATTCCGGAATGAGTGTCTCTTCCCGCTTCTGCCTCGCTTCCTGCTCGGTCATGGTCTCTTGCTCTCTCTGTCTCTCCTTTTCCGATTTGCCGCTCTCGGCGAAGTAACGAGAGAAGAAGACATTGGAGGAGACCTTCACCTCAGCGTAATTCCCAACTCTGGCCTTGACCTCTTCCACTTGGGAATCGGCGGCTAGACGCACCGCCAGCATGGCCATGGAGAAAGCCAGGCAGACGGAGAGAAGAAAAATCACTATCAGGCTGCGCGCAGGGTTGCGATAGATGCTTTTAAAGCCTCGCGTGAAGGTCATCAAGGGGCATCATCCCTCCTGGATTAGTCCCGCCAGGGGAACGCTCAACTGCTCCCCAGCTCCCTCTCCCCTCACCTTCCTAATCACCAG
>JACVIX010000166.1 GCA_015711725.1 Candidatus Geothermincola primus
TGCGATAGATGCTTTTAAAGCCTCGCGTGAAGGTCATCAAGGGGCATCATCCCTCCTGGATTAGTCCCGCCAGGGGAACGCTCAACTGCTCCCCAGCTCCCTCTCCCCTCACCTTCCTAATCACCAGCGCCGCGGTGTCGGGGGAGAATCCTTCATTGCGTCTCACGCTTTTGGGATTGAGATCATAAAACAGGATCCCGTCCTGATATACCTCTCCTATCTTCAGTGAAAAGGTCACAGGGGCGAGATCTTCCTTGGATATAAGCTGGGTAGAGATAAGGTAATCGTCCACGGGTCTACCCATTGGATAGTTCCAGTTGTAATCATCTATGTCAATGGCCGGACTGGAAAGCCTGAACTCGAACTGCCTCAAGTCCAGCAGGTCATCTCCAATATTCTCCACGATAAGTCTTACCTCCAGGTAGTCGCCGTCCGCCAATCTCACCGCGGAGGACGCCACATCCTTGTTGGTTTTCAGCCGGTAGACGGCATCTATGGTGAACCTGCCCCCGCGAAGGTCCACGGTCACCCCTTTCGGTTTAGCCTCGGTCTCCCTTTTTCCCTCCGTGCGAGGTGGAGGGCTCTCCGGCAGACCCCCCTGCTCCACTACCCCGGGCGGTAACTTCAAGCCCTCTTCCGTGGTGGGCACTTGCTCAGGATTGGCGCTTTCGCCGCAGCCGGAGATGGCCAACGTTGACATGACAAAAATTAACAATATGAAAAATATAATTTTTCTCATTCTGCTCACCTTTTCCATCCTCTGCGATGTATTGCTGACATAGACTTTTTCGACCCGCGGTTCCACATCTTTTAATCTTTGCTCGGTCCTTTCTGTTGTTGTTTCGCCGCTTACGTCTATTGGACAGACTAATTGTTATATGAATGATAAAAAAATGTAAATAATCTGTTAACTAGGGCTTGGGTTGGGAAAGATAAAAGTGTCGAATATTTCACGGGCTTCATCAAATACTTATCGGGTTTCATCTGTTGAGCATTTTCGCCTTTTTCAGAAACGGATAAATTAACGAAGGGGCGAGGTATGAAGAGCTTGGTTTTCCACCGACGCGTAAAACCATGTTTGAGGGAGAGACGCTCCAGTAGCTCCTGTTCTCCCGCGCATCGGCTCCTAAAGTAATTTTCACGAGAACCAATAATCAGGATAATATTTTTAGTGACGCGAATATCCAGCGATTCCAAAACTCTTATCACGATTCTATATGAATAAATATGGAAAATTTGGGTATAACTTATTCATGTGTCTTCCCATGGCTGTTTTATCATCCTGAAAGGAGGAGATTAGTCATGAGCAGGGTCGCGGGCAGATCTTGGATAAGGCTTATGGTAATACTTTTGGCAATCCTCTTCTTGGCACCCTTGCCGTTGGGATGCAAGGCTAAGACGGAAGAGAAGGTAAGCGCGCCAGGAAAATATCGGGGCTATCATCTCGAGGGTTATTCCGACTACACCACCACCTCTCAATATGTGACCATGCGGGACGGAACTCGCATCGCGGTAGATGTGCACGTCCCCGTGGCGGAACCGGGTAAAAAGTTCCCCGGCATCCTGGTGATGACTCCCTACCACCGGGCCAGCGTGGTCAACGGCAAGGTGGAAGATCGCATGAACGCCCCCAACTCGGAGTACCGGGAAATTCTTTCCCATGGCTATGCCTTCGTCATAGCGGACGTGAGAGGCTGCGGCGCTTCTTTTGGCACGCGTTACACAATTTTCGAACCGGAGGAGGTAAAGGACGGAAGCGACCTTATCGATTGGATGGTCCAGCAGCCTTGGTGCGACGGCAACATTGGAATGGTGGGACAATCTTATCACGGCATTATCCAGTTCTTGAACGCCTCCAATAAAAATCCCCACCTCAAGTGCATCATTCCTCGTTACGCCCTCATCGACCTTTACTCTTTCGTGCGGCCTAACGGTATCCTGGACCAAAAATTTGTGGAGATCTACTTCCAGGGTCAGAGGTATCTGGATATGAACGAGACCGTGCCCGCCGCCGGAATATATCCCTCCAAGCCGGTGGACGAGGACAAGGACGGTTCCCTGCTTCGAGCTGCCACCGCCGAGCACGCGGGCAATTATAATATGATCGCCCTCTCCAGCCAGGGGGTTTACAGGGACTCCAGCATCATCTCCAACAACGTCCAACTCACTTACGCCCTCTCCAGCCCCTCCACCTACCTCAAACAGATTGAGGAATCCGGAGTGGCCATCTACAACGTGGGAGGTTGGTTCGACGCCTATGCCCGTGACACCGTCACCTACCATGCTACCCTCTCCAACAAGAGTAAGCTTCTCATCGGGCCTTATGATCACACCGAAAAGTTCGATGATATGGCATTGGAGGAGGTGCGCTTCTTCGACAAATATCTCAAGGGTATCGACAACGGCATCGATACCGAGCCTCCCATATACTACTACGTGATGGGCAAAGACGAGTGGCGCTTCGCCAACCAGTGGCCCCTGCCTGAGCAGGTACTCACTCCCTACTATTTCGGCGAGGGCAGGACCTTGAGCACCACTAAACCTGGTGTCGCCGGCGCGTTCGATAGCTACCGGGTGGATTACACCACCCAGTCCAGCGCCAACACTCGCTGGAAGGCCATGGCGGGAATACCCAGCGCCTACCCCGACCGGTCGGCGGAGGACGCCAAGTGCCTAACCTACACCACCCCACCCCTGGAGAAGGACCTGGAAGTGACCGGCCATCCGGTGCTTCACCTCTTCGTCTCCTCCACCGCCACCGATGGGGACTTCTTCGTTTACCTGGAAGACATAGACGAGAACGGCTTCGTGAGTTACGTGACCGAGGGGATGTTGCGCGCCTCCAACCGGAAATTGAGCCCTCGCCCTTGGAAGCCAGACCTTCCCTTCTGCGCCTGTAACTCCACTGACGTTTCCCGGTTGGTTCCCGGACAGGTGGTGGAGCTGGTAATAGACCTCTATCCCACCTCCATAGCCTTCCTCAAAGGGCATCGCTTGAGAGTCTCCTTGGCGGGGGCGGACAAGGGCAACTTCGGAACGCCGGTTTTGAGCCCACCCCCAACATGGAAGGTTTATCGCAACAACGTTTACGCCAGCTACATCGAGCTTCCGGTGATACCGTAGAAGATATCGTAGGAGTAAGAGAAGAGTTTATAAGGCTTATATGACATCTGGGGGCGGGGCCACCCGCCCCCTAACTATACCCGTGAAGGGTTTTTTCCTTTCCGATCTATGGTACTTTTTCTCTCCCTTTTTTCTATTTTTCCCCTCCTTATCCATGAGAAATGTCGCTCTCCTCTTTATGGGATCTATGAGAACGCGCCTATGGACTGAGATTACGAAATAACGGGCGATTGCAATTTGGCGCGATTACTGTTATCTTTTTTCTGAAATAAAAATGGCTATCCCAAACGGCAAAGTTCTTACCTACCATTGAAAAACGCCAAGTATTTGGAGAAGGCTTCGGTGAAAGGAGGGGACTTTCCATGAAAGGATTGAAGGGCAAGTTCTTATTCCGCCTTATGGTCTCTATCTGCGTCATCCTGTTTCTCTTCCCCATGGCCTTTGGCTGTGGAGCTAAAACCAAAGAGAAAATAAGTAGGCCAGGCAAGTACGAGGGGTACTCCACAGAGGGATACGCGGACTACTTCACCACATCCCAGTACGTGACCATGCGGGACGGAGTGAAGATCGCCGTGGACATTCACCGTCCGGTAACCGAGGAGGGGAAGAAACTGCCCGCCATCCTGATAATGACTCCCTACCACCGCGCCAGCGTGGAAAACGGCAAGGTAAAGGATTTGGTGAACGCTCCCAATTCCCCTTTCCGCACAGTTATCTCCTATGGCTACGTGATGGTGGTAGCTGACGTGCGGGGGTGTGGCGCCTCGTTCGGAACCCGCTACACCATCTTTGGACCAGAGGAGGTAAGGGACGGAAGCGACCTCATCGACTGGATAGTTCAGCAGCCCTGGTGTGACGGCAACGTGGGAATGGCAGGTCCCTCTTACTTAGGAATCATCCAGTTCCTTAACGCCGCCAACAAGAACCCGCATCTCAAATGCATCCTGCCAATCTATGCCACTCTGGACCTCTACTCCTTCGTTCAGCCCGGGGGCATTTTTAATAATGGGTTTGTGGACATCTACTCCATGGGGCAGAAAATACTTGATTCCAACGAGGATATGCCAGCCGCGGGCATCCATCCCTCCAAGCCGGTGGACGAGGACAAGGATGGATCCATGCTCCGCGCCGCCACCGCCGAGCATGCCAACAACTATAACATGTCTTCCATTGCCCAGCAGGGTAGATACCGCGACGACAGCATCGTCTCCCAGGGGCATACCATCACCTACGCGCTCTCCAGCCCCTCCACTTACCTCAAACAGATCGAGGAATCGGGCGTGGCCATCTATAATTTTGGAGGATGGTTCGATTGCTATTCCAGGGATACCCTATCTTACCAAGCCACCCTCTCCAACAAGAGCAAGACGCTCATCGGACCCTATGACCATACCGAAAAGTTCGACGACATCGCCATAGAGGCGGTGCGCTTCTTCGACAAGTACCTCAAGGGCATCGACAACGGCATCGACTCGGAACCGCCCATCTATTACTACGTCATGGGCAAGAACGAATGGCGCTTCGCCAACCAGTGGCCCCTGCCCGAGCAGGTGCCCACTCCCTACTACTTCGGACCAGGAAATACGCTCACATTGAATAGGCCTAGCGGCTCAGGGGCATCGGACACCTATACCGTGGACTACACCACCCAATCCGCCTCCAACACCCGTTGGAAAGCCATGGCGGGTATCGCCAGCAGCTACCCCGATCGCGCCTCTGAGGACAAGAAGTGCCTTACCTACACCACCCCACCCCTGGAAAGCGAATTAGAGGTGACCGGACATCCGGTGCTCCACCTCTTCGTCTCATCCACCGCCACCGACGGGGACTTTTTCGCCTACCTAGAGGACGTGGACGAGAAGGGGCACGTGAAGTACATTACCGAGGGTATGCTGCGTGCCTCCAATCGCAAGCTATCTTCGAGACCGTGGAAGCCAGATCTACCCTTCGCCAGCTGCAACCGAAGCGATGCCGCCAATCTCGTACCTGGCCAAGTGGTGGA
Source organism: Candidatus Geothermincola primus (assembly GCA_015711725.1). GTDB lineage: Bacteria > Actinomycetota > Geothermincolia > Geothermincolales > Geothermincolaceae > Geothermincola > Geothermincola primus. The sequence continues at coordinate 5,126 of JACVIX010000166.1, forward strand.
ACTAGTCTTTGACCTGCTTCCTACTTCATACGCCTTCCTTAAAGGACATCAATTGAGGATCACTCTAGCGGGAGCTGATAAGGGCAATTTCACCACTCCGGTGATAAGTCCCCCTCCCACCTGGAAGGTCTTCAGGGATGGGGTCTACGCCTCATATATCGAGCTTCCGGTGATACCGTAGGGAACAGCAAGAATCGCTAAAGATAAAACCGCATCCACTTGGGCCTCAAAAGGGGGAGCGTCCAGGACGCATCCCCCTTTACCTTTAAAGTAAACGACTCCATTCCTTAAATATTATTATTTTTATTATTAACTTAAATCATTTTGTTATAACTCGCGCCAAGCGCAACATATCGCCAGAACCGGCGCCATAACACTTTTCCAACCGCCCACTTTAAACCAAAGTCCCGGGAGCCGTTAAAATCTAGTCGTTAGCCCTCGTTGACGCCTATAGCTCTAACCTATAAAGGGCAATATGGTGGACCTATGCTGCCCATTCTGTCATGGTAAACTTACGGCCCCGGAAGAAGAACGGCTCAACTGTCCCAGCTGTTCCCTTTCCCTTCCCATCTCCAACGTCCTGGTCAACCTGGTGGATTCTTCCAAGCTGGATGAGACAGCTAGGTGGCGGCAGGCCATCTATGAGGGGAGAGAGGCTTCCCAATATATAGCCGAATACCTGGACTTGGGAACGGTCCACCCTACCGCCGACTTTCAACTGGGGATAGCTGGAAACTACGGACTACTTATGCCCAATTGGAAGGGATTGAAAAGCCGCGAGGTACTGGACGGTCTCAAGCCTCAAGCGGGAGAGTCGCCCTAGACTTGGATTGTGGATATGCGAACATTCGCCATTAAGCGTTTGACTTCTTAACATTCGATCTGAATTTTTATTTTTATCTCCAAATTGATGTTGATGCTGCAACCCCAGCTATTTAAGGGTTTTTCAAACTACTGGAGTTAGTCGACGCGGCTCCCGGTGACCGGGGATATGGGAACGGATTCTTCGCCTACGGATGGAAGGCAAATGGGGACCCGAAGGGGGGTCCGTTCGAG
>JACVIX010000167.1 GCA_015711725.1 Candidatus Geothermincola primus
GCGAGCTTCCATCCTTGTTGCCCAACAAAAGCGTCGCTAACATCCGCGCAACCTTTTCCCTCTGAGTCTCTGAAGGACCCGGGGGGACATCTAACCGCCTTCTTCATGTCTTGGAATGGTGCCTTCATCCGTAGGGCCCATCCTGAAAACTGTTAAATAGCGCGGTCCAAAGTCGAACTTTACATTTTGAAAATATCTTATATTTTTCAACCAGTGAGATGGCCCTTGCTTATAAAAAATAATTTATTAGGAAATACGTCAATTCGACTATTATTTCGCTAAGTATTATACTTTTTATTGAAGGCTTAAAGGAGTTAAAAATATATCCACCGAAAAATTAATATGATGTTAATCCTTTTTCCGGGAGGTGGCATAGATGGAGTGTAATATTCATCGGGGAAGCGAGGCGATCACCACTTGCATACAATGCGGTGCGCCAGTCTGCCCCCTTTGCGCGTCGGAAACCAACCAGGTACATCTCTGTTATAACTGTTATCGTCAGAGGGTCGAGGAGTTGGCAGCGCAGCTTGCCCCCGCCTCATCCATAGCGATTAAACAAAGGAGAAAGGCGGAAGCAAAGGTTAAGCCGCCCAAAGAAAAACGGGTTAGGAAAGGCAAGGTTCCGGAAACCGCCCCACCTCCTCCCGCGGGATTCCCTCCCCCAACTACCCCAGCGGTGGAGGAGGAAGCCTACGTCATACCGGAACCCACAGCTCCCGCCCCGGGAGCGGTGGAAAGCATGAGGGCGGAAACGCCTCCTCCGCCTGCGCCGGGGGCCGAGATTTCAGAAGCTCCCCTATTCGTCACCCCACCTTCACCTCCCGAAGCGGCGACCCCTACCTATGGGCCTCCTCCTGCGGCGCCCGCTATCACGCCCACCGCGGAGGCTCCCCCCTTGAGTAAGAAGGAGCTGGCCAGGATGAAGAAGGAGGAGCAGCGGCGTAAGTTGGAGGAGGAGAGGCGGAGAAAGCAGGAAGCCAAAGAGCTGAAGAAGTCGTTGAAGAAAGCCAAAAAAGGCAAGCCTGTGACGGCCGCGCCCACGGTAGAGATTCCCCCCGGTCCTCCTGCCTATCACCCGGAGATTCCCTCAACACCATCCATGCCGGTTTCCCCCGAAATCACTCCAACTGTTCCCCTCGCGGAACCAGCTGAGTTTCAGCCGGAAATCGGGTCGCCACCGCCACAACCAGCCGCCCCACAATATTATGAGCAATTGGGAGCGATAGAAACAGCCCCCCCACCAATGGAGCCAACCCCTCAGCCTATAACTGAGCCTTTCATCGTTGGACCGGTGGAACCAGAAAGACCAACTGAGGAGGAAAAGGGCGAGAGGCCGGAAGATCAAGGCTTATCGGAAGGGTTCTTCGAATAGCCAAGCCAACAACCTTACGGTAAAAAGGCATGTAATCTTAAAGGGCGACGGGGAGTCGATAATATCACCGAAAGTAGCTCACTCCCCGAATGACTTGCTCAATCGCGCGCCCCCAACAGATATAAAGGGAAGCTCACCATAGTAAAAGAATGTCACCCGGTCTCACAATCTGACAAAGTGAAAGTATTCTCCAATAACGAAGAATACTCATACGTATATCTTCCGAGTTTCTTCTGGGGAATCACAATTGATATTTACAATATATAAAAATAGAAAGAATGGGCCGATTGTTGTTTCATCGGATCTTGAGCAACGCATCCATCGGTCCCCAGACGCTTAATTCGCCTTCAACACTTGGGAAACCTCGTCTTTCCAACTCTCGACCCGCGTTTACCTATTCCTTTTACCAACCGCCTCTTTCCCTTTACTTTTCAAAAGATGCCAACCTTGCCCTGTCTCGCCATGGCCTACGCCATAGCTTGTTTTTCTTACGAACCATTACCCCTCAGCGCATGCTATCCTCACCGCATCTTCTGCGTCCTTCGCCACCACCACGCGCTCGTCAATCTTTCCCCTGCGTTCTATTCTCCAGCTGTCGATGGCCACCACGGACTTTCCCATCTTCAGAGCCATACCTATCTCGCTCAAAGTTCCGTACTCGCCTCCCACAGCTATGACCGCGTCGGCGGTGCGCACGATGATAGCGTTTCGCGCCTGTCCCATATCGGTGGCGATGACGATGTCCACGAAAGGATTGGCGTCGCTGCGAAAAGGGCCGGGCAGTATCCCTATGGTCATTCCTCCTTCGTCTCTCGCCCCCCTGCAAGCCGCCTCCATAACTCCTCCCAATCCACCGCAGATAAGATAGGCTCCCGATCTCGCCACAGCCCTACCAACCTCATAGGCGATCTTCTCTTCTTCGGGCGAGCATTGAGCTCCACCGATAACCGCTATATACATATCACCCTCCTGCCGCCAAAATATATGACTCGATCCACGGAGTGACTCCTTCTTCCGCGATTATGAAACAATTCAAGCTGCCCAATCGCTTGATTAGAATCCTCACCGACTCGCTCCTTTCCAGAATCACCAGCATGAGAGCCTTTAGCCTTCAAAGTCGTTTTTATGTTCCTTACCCCTCAACTGGCTCTGGGCCTCAGCTATCGCCTGGTTGTATATCTCCTTCAAGGGAATTCCGGTGCGGTCGGCTAATTCTTGACAATCGCTATACTCCGGAGAGATATTTATTACTTTTCCTTCCCTTATTCCCAACTTGACCCTCACTCGACCGTGACCCGTCTCCACTTCCATGAATTCCCGCTGCAGGTATTCCTTCTCCACCTCTAAAAATCTCAGCCCCAGGGTGTTGGTCTCCTGGAATATTAGCGCTTTCACCGTGTCCACCAGCTGGGGTGGGCAGAGCACCGTGAGGGAGACGGCGGGTCTGGTTTTTTTCATCTGTATAGGGGTTAGCCAAACGTCACTTGCTCCCGCGCGAAAGAGCTTCTCTATTATATATTCGTAATATTCGGGGTTCATATCGTCGATATTGGTGGTGACCAGGACCCCTTTTTCCCTTCCTACCCGCTCCTCCCGCAGCTCACCTAAAACCAGGCGGAGAATATTGGGGATTTCCAGCTCGCGGGTTCCCGCCCCGTAACCCACCTTCTCTATTATCATAGGGGGCATATTCCCATACTCCTCAGCGCAGGATTTGACGATAGCGGCTCCAGTGGGAGTGACGATTTCGGTGGGAATCTCCCCATAATAGACAGGAACATCCCTGAGAATTTCCAGTACCGCAGGCGCTGGCACGGGAAGGATCCCATGTTCGGTGCGAATCCATCCTTTACCCGTGGGAATGACGGAACTGAAAACCCGCTCAACTCCCAGATATCGCAGCCCCAAGGAGAAGCCAACGATATCCACTATGGTATCCACCGCCCCAATTTCATGGAAATGAACCTTGTCCACTTCCCGAGAATGCACTTTTGCCTCAGCATTAGCCAGGATTTCAAATACCTTCAGGCTCCTCTCCTTGACCTCATCCTCCAGGGAGCTTTGGGAAATGATCTGCTTAATATTGGCATAAGTGCGCACCACCCCTCTCTCCATGTTGCGCACCCCTACCTTGATCGCCCTTATCCCACTTCTCTCGGTCACCTGGCTGGTGATCTCCACCTTCTCCAGACCAAGCTTCTCTATCTCCTCCTTAATCAGATCCAGAGGCACACCCAGGTCTACCAACGCTCCCAGGGTCATGTCCCCGCTAATTCCGGAAAAGGTGTCGAAATATAAGGCTTTCAAATTCCCGCCCCTTCAGCCATCCGATTTATGAGGCCCGCGATATAACCGGCCCCAAAGCCGTTATCGATGTTGACCACCGCCACCCCAGCCGCGCAGGAATTGAGCATTCCCAGCAGCGCCGCCAGTCCCTTAAAACTGGCTCCGTAACCGGTAGAGGTGGGCACCCCTATAACCGGACAAGAAACCACTCCCGCCACTAGGCTAGCCAACGCCCCTTCCATGCCAGCCACCACCACCATCACTCTGGCATCCTCCCATACCTTCCTGAACTCGAAGAAGCGGTGCACCCCAGCCACACCTATGTCGTACAAGGGGGTGACCTTGGCCCCCATAAGTTCCGCAGTCAAACGGGCCTCCTCCGCGACGCCATAATCCGCGCTTCCCCCAGTGGCCACCACCACATGGCCTATCCTGGCTGGGGGCTCTTTAGGGGCTACCACCATCACTCGTGCCTCCCGGTGGTACATCGTTTCTGGATATTCTTCTCTTACCAGTTCCGCAACCTGAGGGGAAACCCTGGTAAGCATGATATTCTCCCCATGCTTCTCCATCAGTGTTTTAATAATGGGGAGAACGTGATGGGGAAATTTTCCCTCGCATAGAACCACCTCCGGGATACCTTTGCGCAACTCGCGATGATGGTCCACTTTTGCGAAACCCAGATCGGTGAAGGGGATACGCGAGAGCTCCTTTAAAGCCTCATTCACATCCAGGCTCCCGCTGGCCACTTCCTCCAATATGCTTCTCAAGGTATCTCTAAACAATTTATCTTCCAAGCCTCTCGTCCATGCTCCCGCTTCGATAACCCGCGAGATCCACCGCCACCTGTTTGAATCCCAGCCGATAAAAATATTCTAGCATCTCGGAACGAAACGGATCTTCCGTCAAAATGCCAATATCCTCCACTTTTACTTCTATACGCACCCGGGATATGCCTTCCCAACGCACCCTGACCATCTCCACGCCCTTCCGCTCGAGGTACTCCTCGGCTTGATCAATCCTTTTTAATTCGTCCTCTTCTAGGAACGTGTTATATGGGAACCTGGTGGCAAGGCAGGTCCTGGGGGGCACCGGTTTATGGAAGAGATTCCAACTTTCGACGGCGCGGCGCACCTCCTCCTTGGTGAAACCTAGCTCCAACAAAGGGCTACGGATGCCTAATTCCCTGACCGCCCTCATTCCGGGGCGGTTTTCTCCTAGATCATTCACCTGGGATCCTTCAACCACCACCGCGTATCCCAGCCGCGAGGCCATCTCCTTGATCCTGGTAAAACGCTCCTTTTTGCAGTAATAACACCTTTCCGGGGCGTTCGTTCTCACTTCTTCCAGCTCCCATTCCTTACCTTGGACAATCTTATGCCTTATCCCCAATTTTTTGGCTACTTCTTTAGCTTGGCGTAAATCCCTTTCGGGAACGAGCGGGGAATTAACAGTAACCGCTAAAGCTTTGGAGCTCGAAGCCGCGGCCACCGCGGTTAAAAGCGAGGAATCCGTTCCCCCCGAGAGCGCCACGATCACACTCTGATAATCATCGAAAAATTCTAACAAATTGTCAATTTTTTTCGCGAGACGATTTTCAGACATGTTCTTATGCGATTTAACCTTCCCCACTATTTTCATCTATTCATTATAAACTTCTTTAGCTTGGCACATTAGCTATAGCTTCAGGTTGTCAGGCCATACAAGACCATCCTCGTCTTTCCCTGGCTGACTCCACGCTCTATATTCCACGCTCTAAATTAATAAAAGAGTTGCGCGTGCTTGAATTCGCGTGATGCGCCTTCCTATTCCGGAATCCGCGATATCCCCACTTAATTAATGAAAGAGCTTGGCGTGATTTAATTTTATATGATGCGCCTTCCTATTCCTGAATCCGATATCCCCACTTAATTAATGAAAGAGCTTGGCGTGATTTAATTTTATATGATGCGCCTTCCTATTCCGGAATCCGCGATATCCCCACTAGAGTAACGTTACTCTAACAATTCCTCAACCTTCAGTAAAATAGAAATTGACATTACGTGAAAACATTAATCCGCAAGAACTTAGACTTATGACCCTTTCTGCCTGGGACCTTCTTTTTTCTAGGCCCTTGTGCCGTGAAATGCTCTTTTTGCCTCGCGAGTAATCCCTTTATTATCGCGATTAAGGAAGGCCCTCACCTCAATCTGCTCTCGCCTACCAGAGAAATATCTCAACTCCAAAGGGTCGAGATTTTCGGAATTTTCTATAGCTTTCCAAAACTTCTTAGGTAATCCTCTATATAGCGGCGCGCCTCTGAGGCTGGACGGTATATGCCAAAATGGCCTTCGCAGAGGATATCAGGCTCCAGCTCGATGAGCTTTCGCATGGAGGATGCCCAGTCATCGAGATTCGACCTAAAAACGTCGTAGAAGGGGCCGTGCACGTCCT
>JACVIX010000168.1 GCA_015711725.1 Candidatus Geothermincola primus
TTCTACGATCCCTCCCGGGTATACTGTACCGAATTGGGGGTGGTCCATTACGAAAAGGTGGTGGAGGCGCTGGGAGGACATGGGGAACTGGTGACTAAAGACGAGGAGATACTGCCGGCTATCCGGCGGGCTCTGGAATCGGGCAAGCCAGCGTGCGTGAACGTGCTCACTGATCCCACGGTGACCAGTCCCGCCACCTTGCTCTTCGCCGAGGGCTTCAAAATCTGAGTTTAGCCGAAACGCTCCGCTATGATTGATTGAGATCGCGACGGAGCCTGCTTGGGAATAAGCGCGCTTTGATGTTTCAGCGCGATCCCCCTCGGGTTTCCATGTCCCGGGAGCGGTAAATTTTTTTCGCGGCTCCTGAGGCAATTTTTTCCTCTTATCCCGTCCAATGGAATAAAGATTTCCAAACCTTACCCGTCTTTCCCGCCGTAACGCTTGGCGATGCCGCCCTTAAGGGATATCCAGCTTTCCTACCCCCATCTAAACCGAAAATGAACCCAGAATAATTTAATTTGAATTCGTAGGTTCAATCTGACTTAAGGAAAATAAAAACGAGTTTAAATATTTACATAATGTAATTATTAAAACGAGATTCATGTCACTTTGTAAAAGAATGTGCCGTCGCGGGTCTCGCGGAATACCTTCCCCTCGTCCTCCAGGATAACCATGTGACCCAGGATCTCCCTGATGGCTAAAAAAATATTGGTGGTGTTCATCTCCGCCTCCACGAAGCGTATAAGATCCAGGGCCAGCTCCAACACGTTCATCTCCCGTCCCCTTAAGTTCGCCACGATGTAGCGCTTGCGCTGCTCATGGTGTTCCAGTACCTCCTCCAGGCGCCCGCGAAAATTGGAGATGCACCTTCCATGGCCCGGCAAGGCTTGAACCACCCGCAGCTCTCTCAAAGCCGCCACCGAATCCAGGTAATCGGGCAGCCCGCTTATCCGTGGGCTCTTCCAAGGAGGGTATATATCCGGGTTGGGAGTTATTTTATCCAGGAGGAAATCACCGGTAAAAGCAAGTCCTAAATCTCGCAGATAGAGTACGATGTGATCGAAGGAGTGGCCAGGAGTATAGATCACCTCCAGGTTATAGGGATCTCCCTCTAACACTTCCCCGCCTTCCACCACGCGGTCCACCTCCACCGATTCTGCAACGTCCAGCCACCTCTCCATGAAGTGCCGGTTCGCCTCCATAAGTTCAGGGGAAAGACCCACCGTGCGGCTCATACTTATGAGGTATCGCATCTCTTTTAAGTTTGTCTCTCGGTGGTTGGTCATCTCCTCCAAGGCGTGGCGATGACAGATTACCTCCGCCCCACTGGCGGCTTTGAGCCGGGCGGCTAGACCCATATGATCCACATGGGTGTGGGTGACCACGATGCGTCCTAGCTGAGATGGGCGGTAACCGCACTTGGCCATGGCCCTCTCTAAGGCTTCCTCCACCCCTCGCATGATGGGTCCGGTGTCTATGAGGGTTAGCGGTTCCGTCTCCAAAATATAGGTGTTGACTTGATCCAGGCTATATGGCATGGGAAGCTGCATCTTGTAGATGCCCGGAACGATCCTGGTGACCCGCACGTCCACTTGGGGATACCTCCACGAGACATGGGTTTGTTCTATACCCTCAAATACCTGTCGATAGAATATTTTTAAAGTATTTTATTTCCCTCGTCCGGAAAACTCCACCCCACCAGGACAACCGGTATCCCTTTACTTTAGGCAGCGAGACACCTAAGACGCGTCGCAGAAAAGCGCTCCTTACGTAAAATCTGAGGTAAAAGTTTTCCTATGCGGTATAAGCCTCTCGCATAGCCCCAACCTTTACGGCGATCCCCTTGTCCTCAATCTCACCGAAGCCCGTTTTCCCACGCGCCCATGATCCTAAAAGGGGCTTGAATTCACTCCCCAGGCTCACTGCGAGCGTACATAGAGCGCAATTCCCGCTTGAGAATCTTACCGATGGAGCTCTTGGGCAAGCTCTCCAGAATAATAACCTCCCGGGGACATTTGAAGGAAGGCAGGCGCTCCTTACAGAATTGGAGAAGCTCTTCAGCGGTGGCTTCCGCCCCCGGTTTCAAAGCCACGTAGGCGACGATATCCTCCCCATATACGGGATCGGAGACCCCTACCGCCGCCGCCTCCGCCACCGCCGGATGCTTGTAGATCTCCTCCTCGATCTGATGGGGCATGATATTCTCCGCCCCCTTGATGATGATATCCTTCTTGCGGTCGGTGAGGTAGAGATAACCTTCCTCATCCAGGTAGCCCACGTCTCCCGTATGCAGCCACCCACCCCGCAGAGCCTGGGCGGTCTCCTCCGGTCTCTTGAGGTAACCCTTCATTATCTGGGGACCCCGCAGTACGATCTCCCCCACCTCATAGGGAGGGAGCTCGTTATCGTCGTCGTCGAATATTTTCAGCTCCATGCTGGGATAGGGCTTACCCACCGCCCCTTCCTTATAGGGCATGCTAGGCACAAAAATGGCGCCTATGCCGGAGGACTCGGTGAGCCCGTAGAGCTGCCTCATGGTGCATCCGTACTTCTCGGTAAACCCCTTCCTCAGCTCCGCAGGCAGAGGCGCGGCGGCGGACACGCAGTCCTTTAGGGAAGATAAATCATACTTGTCCACGTCAGGGTGGTTGTAGATGAGGGCGAACATGGTTGGCACCGCGGGGAAGAAATCGACCTTATATTTCTCGATTAGCTGCATGATCTCCTCGGGAACAAACCAGCGTACCATTATCGACTTTGATTCCGGGAACTCGTTTAAGGTTCCGGTGTTGTAAACCCCCACCCCATATATATGGGCCATGGGCAGACAGATGATGGATGTGGAGGGCTTGGTCATCTCCATTGCCGCGTAAGCCGCCTCCGCCTGGGCGATGAGGTTCCCGTGGCTAAGCAGTACCCCCTTGGGCTTGCCCGTGGTGCCCGCGGTGTACATGAGTATCGCTAGGTCATCGGGCTCCCTCTCCACTATTTCCAGCTGGTCGGAAGACTCCTCCAGCAGCTTCTCATAGGAAAGCGTCCCGGGGTACTCCCCGCCCAACACGATGATGTGGCGGATCTTTTCCAAGCCCTCCGCGGCTTTGGTTATCTTCTCGGCGAGAACCATGTCGGTGATCACCGCCACCGCCTCGGAATCCTCCAGAATGAATCTTATCTCGTTTTCCGGGAGCACGAAGAGGATGGGCAGGGCAATCCCCCCGATCCTGAAGATGGCCCCGAAGGACTCAAAGACCTCGGGGCAGTTGGACATGGAAACCGCGACCACTTCGTTCTCTTCGATTCCCAATTTCTTTAGCGCGTTACCAAGTCGGTTTTGATTGTCCCTGATTTGCTTATTGGTGATCTCCCTATCTTCGAAGATCAGCATGGTAACTTCACCTAGTCGTTCTATCTGCTTTTCCGTCAATAAGGCGACATTCATGGACAAACTCCTCCCCTGCTTATAGGCGACTTTGAAAGAATCAGCGAATCACGTCTGCGAGCTCTGGGTCGATCCGACAAGTCCTTTTGAATTATAATAATACCAGCAAATATCATTTACCGGCAAGTCCTCTTGACTGCTGAGACAGTTTCACTGCCAGCGCATGAATTCGGGGAACCTTTTCCCCATCAACTGCATGTTAAATATTCATTATGTAATATTTACATCTCGTTTATTTCTTGATTTCGCCTCTTTTTGCACTTCCCCTATCTGCGGCTCTTTTAAAGAGGCCGTAGCGGGCGAGCTTTGCCGCCACTCGCACCGCCCGCTCCGGCGTGGGCGCGGTGAAAAGACCGGATCCTTGGAAACGGGTGGACGCTTCCCTCTCCGCCTCATTGACAGCCACGGCGATGATGGGCTTTTGGTTTTCCCTCATCAACTTATGGATATGCCGCACCAGGACGGCGTCGGTCCACTTGCCCAGTTCCGCGGGATTGATTCCCCCCGATCCCTCCGGGTTACGCTCCTTTCTGCGGGAGATCGACTCGAAGAAGCCCTTTCTTAAAGAACGGAGGAATTGGGGCACGTCCTTGGTGTGGAGCCGCAGGTACTGTAGATATGCCCTGGTCCCCGTGGCGAAGAGGTTGTCCCGGAAAAATTTCTTTCCCAGAAGGGTCCCCATGGTGATGAGGATATCCACCTCCTCGCAGGAAGCCAAGACGTCAATCACTCGAAAATGATTGGATCTTCTCACATTCCCCACGATATCCACCGGGTTCCGGTGGCTCCAGAATGTGGGTAATATCTGGTCCAGCTCTTGGATGACCCCTTGGGGCAATTCCGCCATCTCCAGCCCTTCCTGGTCACAGGCGTCGGCGGCCACCACCCCCCAACCCCCACCCATGGTCATCACCGCCACCCGCCTTCCCCGGGGCATAGGCAAGGCGGAAAAGGCTGCGGCCAGATCCACCAGTTCCTCCGTGGTCTCCGCCTCCACGATTCCCGCCTGATCCAACATTCCCCGGAAGAGCTCTATGGGACCGGCCAGCGCTCCGGAATGGGAACGCACCGCCCGCTCTCCATGCCTTCCTTTTCCCGCTTTCAGTGCGATAATGGGCTTATGGGGGGTTATGCGACTAGCAACCTCCAGGAATCGTCTGCCATCGTCAATGCCCTCGATATAGAGGATGATAATCCGGGTATGCTCATCCTCACCCAGGTATTCCAAAAAATCGCTCATCTCCGTGTTGGCCTCGTTGCCACTGCCGATGAAACGGGAAAAACCAATACCTTTGCGCCTTCCCCAGGTCATCAGCTGCACTCCCAGGTTGCCGCTCTGGGAGATGAAGCCAACGTTTCCCTTTATTGGAAATACGGGGGCGCCCAGGGCGCACAGTGAGGAGGTAGCGCTGTAAATCCCCATGGTATTGGGTCCCACAATGGTGATTTCAGCTTGGTTAGCGATCTCGGTTATTCGCCGCTCAAGCTCCTCGCCCTGTGCTCCCACCTCGCTGAAGTTGGAAGCCACGATCACCGCGTTTCTGATGCCCTTTTCCGCTGCCTCCTCCAGCACCCCGGGAACGTTCCTAGCGGGAATGGCAATGATCACCAGATCCACCTCCCCCTCGATCTTGGAAAGGGAAGGGTAAGCGGGAAAACCCAGGACGCGCCGCTCACGGGGGTTGACCGGTAGGAGCCTGCCCCGAAACCCGCCGCCTATGATATTGATGGGCATAATAAACCCCCACTTGCCAGGCAGGTTGGAGGCGCCCACCACCGCCACCGACTTTGGGTCGAAGAGCCTCTCCCAATCCCGAAAAAAAACGCCTCTAGTCATCCAGGTTCCTTTCTTTCGCGTGGAGGTTCAAGCAAAAGTGTAATGGAAAGCCGCCTAAAAGGGAATAAGCGCCGCGGGATTATCGATATGCTCCATTGGCGCATGGCGGCTTAGAAAAAGGTATTAATCGCTAGCGATTTTAATAATGGCCTTGATGCTCCCCGAGGTAAATGGCAGACCTATACGGCTATTTACAACGAGAAATCAGGATGAAATAAAAGATTAAAGATAAGCTGATCATCATCAAAATAGCGCAAGTTTTGCGATAAGCGCGTTCGCGAACTCGATTATCCATGGGTACTGCGAGAGGGAACACGGGAAAGCTATCGCGCCCGAGGGGGAGCGAGGGAGAAAGAGAATATTGAAGAACATATTATATTAATCTTAAGAGCTTAATGTCCGCTATCAGATCTGGGTAGAGGCTCCCTTTGCCTTCATCCATATACCGGAACCGTCACCGTGGAATTTGGCGCGGAAGACGCCCTCGCCCGCGGGGAGTTGATTATTAAAGCGCGGAAGAAGGTGGAAACCCAAGACTTACTGGATTATCAAGTGATGATCCCCAAGCGTCCAAACGGGTTGGCGCGCCAATTAAGCGACAAACCCTTCCGTCTTCGTTGGAGGTCCATGGCGCAGGGCTGGACTGAGATAGAAGGATAAAAGCATTATCTCCAAGGAGAAACTATCCACGAGCGGAAGATATCACGAGGGCGCTCCTTTAGCGCACTTCAGGCAATCCCTAACAGACCGCTCAACCTCTAAATCCATCACTTGGATAATAGGGCTGGTCAATGAGAAGTTGAGCGCAAC
>JACVIX010000169.1 GCA_015711725.1 Candidatus Geothermincola primus
GTCTGTTCTCCGCGTCCATCCATAAAAATCCCTAGCTTCCCACAGATAAGCCAGGTGCCTCTACTTCCAATCATGCCTCCCTTTCCGGATAATCAGCGAGCCAATCCAGCATATATTTGTTCACCAGATCCGGCTGTTCTTGCTGTACCCAGTGGCTACAATTGGGGATGTACTTTATCTCTAAAGTGCCTTCCACCTCCTGGTGAAAATCGTAAGTGAGCTCCTTGCCCAGGGCTTCATCGTTCTCGCCCCAGATTACCAGCGTTGGGCATTTCACCTTACCCCCGTCCGTCCCTGGCTTCTCTCCTCTTAGCAACGATTTAAAAGCTTCCCGCATGGCGGCCCGGTAGTAGTTGATTCCCCCCGTCAACGCCCCCGGCTTAGCCGCCGCCTCTTTGAAGAGCTGGATATCCAAATCAGTGAAGGCGCTCTTATCTATGGCCCAACCCCGGAAAGCCTTCGCTATGAGCTCGTAGTCTTTTCTTCTCAACGCCAACTCGGGGAGCCATGGGAGCTGAAAGAGGAACATATAGTAGGAACGCCTTAACTGAGCTCGGTTTTTCTGCAGATGTCTCATCAATGTGGCAGGTGGTGGGCAGTTCATGATGATCAGCCGGTCCACCAATTGGGGATACTTCATGGCCAATGGCCAAGCCACCCCTCCGCCCCAATCGTGAGCCACCAACACGCAGCGATCTCTCCCCAGAGCTTGTACCAGACCACGGATATCCTCCATTAGCACCGAGAGGCGGTAGTTTCCCACCCCCACCGGTTTCTCCGTCTGGTTATAACCCCTCATGTCCGGCGCCACTACCTGGAAGCGCTGAGCCATTACGGGTATCTGATGCCTCCAGGAATACCAGAACTCGGGGAAACCGTGGAGCATGACCATCAGTGGCCCCTCGCCAGCGGTGACGTAATGCATGCGCAGGTTATTTACATGGATATACCGATGGTCCCAAAGTTGTCGGGCACGCATGAAATCTCCTCCTTTCACTAAAGCGCGGACATTTACATATTGTCATATTATTTACATTTGGAATAAAGACTCGAACGTCAGATCAATTCTCGCCGATTGAAAAAGATATAGAAATGAGCAAGCTCAGGAACAGTCCAGCTTTAATCCAATTATAAAAGACAACCCGGATATCTCATTTTTTCATCAACGCAAATATTATTTATCTGCTCTTCTAAAGCAATCTAATGTTTTTCCCCGACTAAAACTTTTTTCGCCTGCGCCTTTCAGGATGGCGGGAGGGCTTCCGACTGCAGTTCCTCTCCTGTTATCAAGTTGATAAGCCGCACCACCCCGTCTTCGAAGAGAGCCACCGAAGGAACCTCATCGCCTTTGGGAAGGGAGGGACTCCCTGGATTACATACCATCAAGGGATCATGACGCCAGATTCCCCGCACGTGGGTATGTCCTCGCAACAAGAGGTGCGCTCTATAACGTTTGCCCAGTTCTACCAGTTCCTCATCTTCATAGGCGTCCCCATGGATCACCAGAAAATTCCAACCGTCGATCCGGGCAAATAGATAGGACGAAAGAATAGGATCGTTTAAAGCTAGCTGGTCCACTTCGGAATCGCAGTTTCCTCGCGCGTGAAGAATGGGAATTTCGCAATGGTTCATCAGGTCGGCTAGCTCCTTAGGAGCATAGGTGGGAAGAATGGGATTGAATGCACCATGATAGAGATGGTCCCCAGCGTGTAGAATGTAGTCGCAATCTTTAAAGATCTCCAGGGCATCCCTCCAAGCCTTAACGTCTCCATGAGTATCGCTGACTAGTCCGATCTTCATTAACTTTCCCCCCTACAATCTCGCTCATATTGCTCATCCAATGCAAAGTTTATAAATCTATAACGGCAATGAGTATCTGCCTACCTCTAGTCTCAATCACGTAACTCGTCCAACGGTAAGGGGTGCACAGGACCTGGCCCTTCCCCTATATCCAAGGAACTCTTTATTGCCGAAGTCACCACCAGTTTGGCGCCCCTCAGTGCCCGTTCCAGTTCCCATCCCTTAGCCAGAAAGGCGGCGATGGCAGCGGAAAAGACGCAGCCAGTTCCATGAGTGTTGACGGTCTCAACTTTAGGAGCGGCGATCTCCTCCCCGCGCTGGCTATCCACATACACGTCGATTGAGTGCCCGTTCACAGCCTCAAGGTGTCCGCCCTTTACCACTACCGCCCGGGGACCCATCTCCAGCAGCGCCCTAGCCGCCCGCCATTGGTCTTCGTGCCCCCTTATTTCCATGCCCGTGAGCAGGGAGGCTTCGCGGGCGTTGGGAGTCACTACCATCGCCAAGGGGAACAATTCCTTTACCAGAACTTCAAAGGCTTCCTTGTCTAAGAGAGCGTGACCTGTGCCGGAGAGCATAACTGGATCCACCACCAACCTGTCGATACGAAACTCTTTCACCAGCTCCGCCACCGTCTTAATAATAGATGAGTTGGCCAGCATCCCGGTCTTCGCCGACTGCACCTTCACATCATCCATCACGCTTCTGATCTGACCCTCCACCTCCCGCGCGGGAAGATCCAGCCTTCCCCGTACCCCTCTGGTATTCTGCATGGTTATGGAGGTTATCGCGGTGGCTCCATGCACCCCACACACATAAAAGGTCTTCAGGTCCGCCTGGATTCCCGCTCCACCGCTGGAATCTGAACCGGCTACGGTCAATGCCACGGGAAGGATCATGTCTTCCTCCCCAGGAAATGATCGTAACCCGCAGTAGGCATTTTCACCTCTTTTCCGTCGACGCCGATAACTCTGATGCCCTCGCTCGCGTGAACCACTTCTCCTATTATATAGGACTTACCGGCGCGCTCGATGGCACCCGCCCTCTTCGTCTTCACGGTAAAGAGAAGCTCGTAGTCCTCCCCACCGCCCAATATCAATGGAAGGGGGTCAATGCTCAATTCTTCGCATGCGGTTTTTATCTCGGGGGAGATGGGAATCCTGGAAAGTTCCACGCGGGCTCCTACCCCGTTCTCCTCGCAGATATGGGAGAGGTCCTTAAGCAGCCCATCACTTATATCTATTACCGCGCTGGCCCCCCAAGAGCGGGTGAGGTTTCCAATATCTATCCTGGGTTCCGGCCTCAAGTGCCTGGTAACACAGCGGGGATAATTCTCTTCGTCCCCTATACCGCTCTTCAACAAGGCCAGTCCTATGGCCGACTCGCCCAGGTATCCCGATACCATGATGGCATCTCCCACCCTGGCTCCCTTTCTTAAAACCAGATTTTCCCTCTTTACCCCTCCTAGAAGTGCCACCGATAACACCAATCTTTCCGGGGAGCTTACCGTGTCCCCCCCAACCAATGAGCAACCATAGCGCCTCGCCGCTTCCCTCAATCCCCGGTATATCTCTTCTACCAGGCCCACATCGGTATCAGGAGGCAGACCCAGGGAGATCAAGGCGAAGGAAGGCGCCTCGCCTCCTACCGCCGCCAGGTCGCTCAAGTTTACCGTGAGTGCTTTATACCCGAGGGAGAACCCATCAACGAAAGAGAGGTCGAAATGCACGCCTTCCACCAGCATATCCGCGGTAAAAGCTAGATAATGTGGAGCCCCACAGTCGATCACCGCAGCGTCATCTCCCACTCCCATCAATACCCCTTCACCCTCAGGTGAGAGCATCTCCCTTATGATACCGATTAACCCGAATTCACCAAGTTCCGATAGGTTCATAGCTCTCCCCAGAAAAATCTAACACGGTGGTAATTTCTTCCCCAGATATTTGGATATGAACTCCATCGCGCAGAAATCTCCGCACATGGTGCAAGTTCTCTCCCCTTCCACGCGGCGTTCCTCATACATCCCCCTGGCTTTCTTCGGATCCAGGGCCAGCTCAATCTGCCTCTTCCAATCCAGGGCTTTGCGCGCCTGGCTCATTCGTTTATCCCAATCCGAGGCTCCCGGCACGCCTCGGGAAATATCTGCGGCATGCGCCGCTATGCGGGTAACTATCACGCCCTCGCGCACGTCTTCTGGAGTGGGTAATCCCAGATGCTCGCGCGGGGTCACGTAACAGAGAAAATCCGCCCCTGCCTTACCCGCAAGCGCGCCCCCAATGGCAGCCACGATATGGTCGTAGCCGGGCGCCACATCCATCACCAAGGGGCCCAGGACGTAGAAGGGGGCCTGATGGGCTAGCGCCTTGGCTAGATGCACGTTCATCTCCACCTGGTGCAAAGGGATGTGCCCAGGACCTTCCACCATGCACTGCACACCGGCCTCCCTGGCGCGCAGAACCAGTTCCCCCAGCACCTGCAACTCCTCCACTTGGGAAGCGTCGGTGGCATCAGCGATGGCTCCCGGGCGCAGACCATCCCCTAGAGAAAGGGTGACATCGTACTTTCTGGCCAATTCTAGCAAGCGGTCAAAATGGGCATATAGAGGATTTTCTTTTTCATGATGTAGGATCCAACCAGCGTGGAAAGAGCCGCCCCTGCTCACTATATCCGCCACGCGGGGATTCTTCTGCAAAGTCTCCAGCACCTTGGAAGTGACTCCGCAATGTACTGTGATGAAATCCACCCCAGAGGAACAGTGCGCCTCGATGACCCGGAACATGTCCTCCTCGGTCATCTCCACGATACTGCCCCGCGCCTCCTGAGCAAAGGCCGCCGCCTGATAGATAGGGACCGATCCCACCGAGACGGGAGAGTTCCTTACGATCAGTTCCCTTACCTGATCAAGGTTGCCGCCGGTGGAGAGGTCCATCACCGCGTCGGTTCCCGCCTCCACCGCCACCCTCAGTTTCTCCAGTTCCATCTGGGTATCCTGGTAGTCGCGTGAGGTGCCGATGTTGGCGTTGACCTTGGTTCTGAGGCCACGTCCCACCGCGCAAGGCCTGCTCTTCCTCACCCAGCGATTGGCGGTGATTACCGTCCTTCCAGCCAACAGGTCATCGAGGAGTTGATCGAGGGATATCTTTTCCCCGGAGGCCACCTCCCTCACGAAATCGGGCACTTCTCCCGAAGAGACCATTTCCAGCAGGGTCTTTTCTCGCATTTCTATTCTCCTCCTCGCAGATGCAAGTCTATCATTTGGGCAAGACGCTGCGCGGCCACCACCATGTCCTCTGCTCCCGCCACGGCCGATATCACCGCCGCCCCATCCGCTCCCGCTTTCAATACCGCCTCCAGGTTGTCCTGGTTTATTCCCCCAATGGCGATCAGGGGAATGCTTACCGCACGCCGAATTTCCTCCAGACCACCGAGGCCGATGGGCTCTCCCGCGTCATCCTTACTTGGAGTGGGAAACACCGGTCCCACTCCCAGATAATTGGCACCTCCCCGCTCAGCCTCAACCGCCTCCTTCACGTTCGCCGCGCTTACCCCGATGATGGCTGTCTTTCCCAGTATTTTGCGAGCGGCCTCCAGGGGGAGGTCTTCCTGTCCCAGATGCACGCCATCCGCTCCCACTGCCGCCGCAACATCCACCCGATCGTTGATTATGAAGATACTCCCGAGGGCGCATGATTTCACTAATAGTTTCATCTCCTCCGCCAGTCGATAAAGTTCCTTCGCCGGCATATGCTTGTCACGCAACTGGATCGTGGTCGCGCCTCCCTTAAGCGCGGCTTCGGCGACCTCCAGATGTCCCCTTCCTCTCGAAGGGTCTTCACAAGTTATCACGTAGAGTCCGTACCTCATACGCATAAACTCTCCTCTGCCTTCCTTTCCCGCTCAAGTGTCGAGCTAAATATCGATATGTTAGCAATAGAAATGCCACACGCCTTTAAGGAGTGCGGCTCAAAACCCTTTAGAATCTTTATCTCCCTACGCTGGCATTACCCAGATCAGGTTCAAAGGGTATGATCTCAGCCTCTCGTCCGAAAAGCACCCCTGCGCATATTCCATTTTCAATTTTCATCCATACCATTCACATCTTGTAACATAATTTTATCCCAAAGCATTTATTTTTGCATATGATTAAATCCATGCTTCCACGGAGATAAAGTTCAAATCCACGACGTATCGCTTTTATGATTTCTCGATTGTTTCCTTATATAACGTGCATGATTTTATAATGTAA
>JACVIX010000170.1 GCA_015711725.1 Candidatus Geothermincola primus
GGGCATGGTTATTTCCGATGCTGACGTGGATAGATTGTTGGATAGAAGGGGAAAGGATGGGGTTGATCTGCCTCAGCTCGAAGATATTGCACGCTCGCTGTATGACCATTCCGACAACTTCAAAGCTGCAGGAATGCTCGACGTGCGCATGCTATTTTCCGCCCTCGTGGATGCGGATTTTGTTGAGACGGAGGCACACTTCAAGGCTATGGAAATGGGATCTAGGGCCTACCGGAGAGCAGGATTGGCCCTGAACCCCAGCTTTTTGCTCGGCCATCTTCTGGCATATCTTGACGAACTGGCCATAAAATCCGCAGCAGCACACGAAGTAGCACCCGAAGTAATAGAAATGCGTTCCAACCTTCTTAGCGCCTGTCTGGATGCTGCAGTTAGAAAACACGGCTTGTTTACATTGACTGCACCGACCGGTACGGGCAAGACGCTCAGCATGCTTGCGTTCGCTCTAAAACACGCAGCCTGCAATGGACTAAATAGGGTCATCACGGTGATTCCATACTTAAGCATTATCGAGCAAACCGCAGCGGAGTACCGGAAGGCGTTAGCATCTGCTATAGATGAACGTGATATGGATGCACTGGTGCTTGAACATCACAGCCTCTCTGGTATTCGGAAATATGGCAAGAAGGGGGATAATTTCGACGTTGATGACCAGGAAACGTTTCACCAGGAAAGGTTGCTCTCCGAGAATTGGGATGTGATCAGCGACAATTAGGATTCCCGGCTAACGACAATTAGAATTCCCGTTCGCGGGACGGTAAAACTATCTAAGACTCACAGGAAGGAGGCTTGGATGGTTACCGATCAACAGGTAAGGAGGTTGTTGTCGCTGATGCAGAAGAAAAAGACATTGGCGCAAGCCGCCGCCGAGGCCGGGATGGACGAAAAGACGGCCAGGAAATGGCGGGATTCCGATAAACTCCCAAGTCAATGCAAACAGCCAAGAACCTACAGGACCAGGCTCGATCCCTTCGAGGATGTATGGGAAGAGGTGAGGGGGTTCCTGGAGGAGAGCCCGGGGCTCGAGGCCAAGACCCTCTTCGATTATCTGCAGAGAAGATATCCGGGGGCCTTCCAAGACGGCCAACTCAGGACCCTGCAGAGGAGAATCAAGGTATGGAGGGCCACGGAGGGACCGCCGAAAGAGGTCTTCTTCCCCCAGGTGCATACCCCCGGCAGGCTGTCGCAGTCGGATTTCACCCACATGACGGCTTTGGGCATCACCATCGCCGGCGAGCCTTTCCCGCACCTCCTCTATCATTTCACCTTGACCTACTCCAACTGGGAGACGGGGCGGGTGTGCTTCTCGGAGAGCTTCGAGGCCCTGTCCGCGGGCCTGCAGGATGCCCTGTGGGAGCTGGGAGGGACCACCGCCTGTCACCGCACCGACCGCCTGACCACCGCAGTGGCCAAGCCGGAATCGCCCGCGGAGTTCACCCGCAGATACGAAGCCCTTCTCTCCCACTACGGCATGAAGGGGGAAAAGACCCGGGCCGGCAAGGCCAACGAGAACGGCGACATCGAGCAGTCCCACAACCGCATGAAGCGGGCGGTAGACCAGGCGCTCATGCTCAGGGGCAGCCGCGATTTCTCCTCGCGGGCTGAGTACGAAGCGTTCTTGAGGGACCTCTTCCGCCGACGCAACGCCGCAAGGACGGAGAGGCTATCCGAGGAGCTCCCCCTGCTCGGGCGCCTGCCGCAGATGCGCACCGAGGACTTCACGCGGGTCAAGGTGGGGGTGGGCAAGTCCTCCACCATCCGGGTGAAGTCAAACACCTACTCGGTGCCCTCGCGCCTCATCGACGAGGAAGTGGACGTGCGCGTGCACTCAGACCGCCTGGAGGTCTTCTATGCCCAGAGACGGGTGGAGGTCATCCCCCGCCTGCGGGGAAAAGGCGGCCACCTGGTGCAGTACCGCCATATCATCGACTGGCTGGTGAGAAAACCCGGCGCCTTCGCAAACTACCGCTACCGCGCCGATCTTTTCCCCTCCAGCCGCTTCCGGGCCGCCTACGACGCCTTGCTGGAGAGCTCCCCCCGCCGCGCCGACCGTGAATACCTGCTTCTTTTAAAGCTCGCGGCGGACGAGGGCGAGGCCAGGGTGGAGGGCGCCATAAGGTTGCTTTTGGACACCTCGGAGGAGATATCGGCGGATATGGTTCAGGAGATCCTCTCCTGGGAGATGGACGAGACCTCCCTGGCCGAGGTGTTCGTGCCTGGCGCCGACCTCGGGGCCTATGACCTGCTGCTCGAGGAGGCGGGGAGAACATGAGGGCTAAAGACGGCGAGATGGA
The DNA here is from genome assembly GCA_015711725.1 of Candidatus Geothermincola primus. Classification (GTDB taxonomy): domain Bacteria; phylum Actinomycetota; class Geothermincolia; order Geothermincolales; family Geothermincolaceae; genus Geothermincola; species Geothermincola primus. Next base: position 2,313 of record JACVIX010000170.1, read on the forward strand.
GCTCCTTGCCTCGCGTCTGCGCGAGCTGCGCCTTCCCGCTATGAGGGAGTGCTTCTCCGAGGAGGCGGAGCGGGCACGGAGAGAGGGCCTGTCTTTCGAGGAATACCTGGGCGAGATGGTACGCCTGGAGATGGAATCGAGGCGAGCCCACCGGGTGGCAAGAAGGCTTGCCGAATCCAGGTTGCCGCTGGACAAAAGTCTCGCCTCCTTTGACCAGAGGCGCCTGCCCCCGGGCGTCAGGAGTCAGGTGAGGGTGCTCCTGGAAGGCGATTTCCTCTCCCGGGCGGAGAATGTGCTCGCCTTCGGGGGCGTGGGAGCGGGCAAGACGCATCTGCTCTCCGCCATCGGCCAGGAGCTTGTATATTCCGGCGCCCGGGTCATCTCCTACAGCTGTCCACTGCTCATGCAGGAACTCATCGCCGCCAAGCGCCGGCTGGAGATCGAGAAGAAGCTGAAGAAGCTCCGGGCCTTCGACGTCGTCATCATCGACGACCTGGGGTACGTGACCAACGAACGGGAGGAGATGGAGGTGCTGTTCGCGCTCATCTCCGATCGCTACGAGAGGAAGAGCGTCATGCTCTCCTCCAACCTGCCCTTCTCCCGCTGGGAGCAGATCTTCGGCGATGCCATGACCGCTGCCGCTGCCATCGATCGGCTGGTGCATCACTCGGTCATACTCGAACTCAACCTGCCATCCTACAGGCTGGAGCAGCGCAACACCGGCAAGAGCAGGAAGAAATCAGCGGAGGGAGGTGATACGAAAAAGGAACCTCAACCAACATAGCAGGTTGGAAGAAACGGGAATTCTAGTTGTCGCCCGAAGGAAGATCTAGTTGACGTCAATCAGTCATAGAAGTCTTTTTTCGACCTCATAACTTTACATCATGCTCATCAATATTACCCTGACTCTCATGCACCTCTTTGCCGATCGTTTCTGATAAATACCCCAGAGCTAGCCGTGTTTCTATAAGATTTATTCTGATACTTATGTGGTAGGCCGCTAATTACACAGCTACCGGCATCTTGGGAAGCGTATTCCAGCAAACATAGTCCGGGGTGTTATAGCCAAGAAACTGGTGAGGCCTCTTCTTGTTGTAGAGCTCGCAATACTCCCCGAGACCTCTGCGCGCCTCGCTCAACGATTCGGATGCCTTCAGGTACACCTCCTCGTACTTCACGCTCCTCCGCAGCCAGCCGATGAAAATGTTGTCGGTCAAGCGCACGCATCCGTCCATGCTGATACTGATATCATGATCCTTCAGGATGTCCGTGAACTCCTCCGAGTTGAACAGGCTGCCCTGATCGTTGTTGAAGAGGGGGGAGCCACATCTCGCTATGACCTCCCGCAAAGCCTCGAGACAGAAGGATGTGCGCAAGGTGTTGGAGAGCCTGAAGAAAAGTAACTTGCGACTGGTCCAGTTCATGACGGCTATGAGGCAGGCGAAACCCCTTGCCATGGGCAGGTAGGTTATGTCGGCGCACCAGACATGGTTGGCCCTGGTGATACCCAGGCACTGAAGGAGGTAGGGGTAGACCTCGTGCCCGGGATTGGGGATGTTGGTGCGGGGTCTGCAGTAGATAGCCCGTCTGTTCATCATGCGCATGAGCCGGGAGATGTAGCCCTGGCCGACGTCATCGACCCCGTCCTTTTGAGTTCGTGCAGGATTTAATGGCTGCCGTAGATGGGATATGCTAGGCATACCCATCGATATGCCTCATCATCTCCAGGTCGCGCTCCGCAAGCGGTTGATTCCATAATACCAAATGACTCTTCATAAACCCTGAGGAAACATCCGGGCTCATCCATTAATAGAAGATTCCGATGTCGGCTATATTAATCCCGCCTCTTGCTTAGCCTTTTGATACATAATCTGAAACTTGTTTTCCCAACTTGCTTTTCGAGCGAGATCAACTCGAGCTTCGATATCTCTAGCATTATCGCCACCTCGCCAAGATATTGCTTCTCTGCAGGCGTTGATGAAACATCCTCTATCAACATGCAGATATATTCTATCAGCTGAGTAGCGTTTTGTTGAAGGAAGGCCGCAACCAACAACCGGCAACCCTTTCGCCAAATATTCAAAGAGCTTCAGCGGGAAAACTGCCTTGTTGTACTCAATCTCCTTATACGGCAGCATGCCAATATCAAGATGCTCTAAATAGCCAGGAATCTCTTCTGGCTTAGCAGGACCCATCCAGTAAACGTTTCGATATTTGAGTAACCGGTCAAGTCCTCCACTTCCCCTTGGGGATCTGGGGCCAATCAACACAATACTCCATTCTGGCTCCTCACGAGCCATGCTCTCTAATAAAGAGAAGTCGATCTTAAACTTCATGCCGCCTATAAAACCTAGCCTTGGTCTGGGAATCTCATTGAAAATATGTTGTCCCTGATATGAACCATAATTAGAAAATCTCTCAAACTCAACACCGTTTTCAACAACAATAGCCTCACGTCTTGTTCCACTCCTAATAATCTCTGCAAGATACTCAGATGTGGCAAAGATAATGTTACTACTATTGATAATTCTTGATTCTGCCTTCTTAACTAACCGTCCCTTAATCATCGAATAGACAGGGTTATCTGTCCCATCCCTCATTGATTCAGACCATAAATCGCTGCAATCATAAATTATCGCATTCCATTTGTCAGCTTTTAACATGAAAGGGAAAATGGGAACAGTAAACCATAATATCTTTGGACTGTTGAGCCCCTTGACAGCCAACTTAAATTCTGACAGATACGCCTCTGCAAGTATCCTACTACCCCTTGAAAATGTTAGGGGGGAAAAGCTGGGGATAGCAAATTCTGCAATGCTGCTATCGTTTATAGCAGGGGATTCTTTGCTGATCTTTCTAATGGATTTTAATAGATTGATTGGATCGCGAATGCTCCCCCCACAAGCATGTACCCAGAAAACCTTTTTAGTGTCCTCTTTCATTACTAGATATTCAGCAAACCTTTGTCTTCTATACTTTATGTCTCCGATATGCAATCCACAAGGGGATACAATTATATGAACAATATTTCTCATTTTAAACCCAGGTCCTTATATCTACTTTTTCTAAGCAATCTTTCGGTATAAACCTAGCCACCCTGTCTTTCTGCCAATAATATAATGGCTGGTTCGAAAGAGAATGCGGAATATTCTGTTAATATAAAGAGGAATCCTATTATGTGTTGTAATGTAGAGAGACCTGAAAAGATAAAAATCAACCTTAGACTTGCGAAAATATATGTCTTCTAGTTTTAAAATATTATCAGCGCATTGTTGCATTTGAAATCTAGTAGCTCCAAAATATCGCTCTATCGCTTTTGGGTAATATGGCTTAACATGATCGAAATCATTATAGAAGTTGCTGTGCAGTATTGGTGTTATTATAAGAAGTAGACCATTCTCTTTTAATGCCTCCAGGTATTCCTTCATGAAATCTATTAATTCAAGCCAGTGAAAGTGTTCTATTATATGTGACATAATAACAAGATCGTACTTCTCTTGATTTGTCTGCCGAAACTCGTCTACATGTAATACATGGAAACCATTTTCTTTAA
>JACVIX010000171.1 GCA_015711725.1 Candidatus Geothermincola primus
TAGGCCAGCACGTCTCCCGCCGGGTACATGATGTTGGCTTGAAATAGCCCAGTGGGTGAGTGGAGCATGGCGTGTCCGTCCCAGGAGAGTATCCAGGTGTTGAGTAGGGGGTCGACTTGGATGATGGTGAGGCCATTATGTAGATGAGGGAGAAGCGGCCAAGTAAAAACGACTGTGACCACTATGAAAAAAAGAATCACCCACAATTTGAATTTTTTCATCATAAAAAATAACGTTTGAGAAAAATATTCATATATATTGATTTTATTCAACAATTGAGTGAATAAACCTCCAAAACTAAAGAAACATCGAGATTGATTGTTGTTCGAGAAAGAGGATGGAGATTGCCCATGAAGCGATGGCTAAGAATTAAATGATTAACGGGATAAAATAAAGGGAATCGAAGTCGATTAACAAAATTTAAACTATGTGCTTGAAAAACTTTCATTATAACCGGCGTTAACAAATCTTTCATTATAAACGGCGTTAACCTTTTACTAAGATGCGATTTGCCTGCCATATTTTTCTTGCTTGTTCTGCCCCATCGGTTTAGAATCAACGAATATGGGAATGATCTACTTAATCAGGCACGGGGAAACCGATTTCCACGTGGAAAAGCGAGCGTTGGGGAAACTGGACGTCCCCTTAAACGAGCTCGGAGTGAAGCAGGCTCAGATGGTGGCGGAGTATTTCGGGGGCATGTCACTCAAGGCCATCTATTCCAGTCCGCTTAGGCGATGCGTAGAAACCGCTCGCCCGCTTTCCCTGGCTCAAGGTCTACGTATCTCGGCTGTGGAAGGGATAACCGAGATAGATCTGGGCGAATGGGACGGAAAACCTTTCAGGGAACTCTATGATGAAGGTGGGGAGACCTTTTCCCAGTGGATTCAGAAACCTGCAAGCACCCGCATCCCCGGAGGGGAGATGCTCAGCGAGGTAAGGGAAAGAGTGCTTTCGGCGGTGCTGGAGATATTGGAATCGCACTCCCCAGAAGATGATATCGCGATATTTGGGCACGGTGGACCGTTGCGCATAATTCTATGCGCGGCATTGGGTTTAGACTTAAACCACATCTTTCGCATGGAAGTAGATCTGGCCTCTATATCCGCCGTAAAATTCTTTTCCAACACCATCGAAGAGCATGCTGCGGTGACCAAGATCAATGACACCTGTCATCTCCGTGGCCTTCAAAGTGAAACTCGAGGGTAGCTTTGAGCCGATCCTTATAGACGGTTTAGAAGAGACTGTTTAGAAGAACGGACCAGTTAAAGGTTCGGTCGTGTAGTGTTGCAGATTTTATCGACGGAAATCAACTGTGTCTGAGGATGTTTCCTGCACCCTTAAAAATACCGAAGGATACATAGATTTTCAGCTTTTGATAAGGGGAAAAGGATATCTGTTAAATGATGCTTTATCTTTTAGTTGGGGATAAGCTGCGGCCAATAACAATATATATGTGAAGTATATGTGACGTGATCCGTAGCCCAAATCGGATTTATGCATCTGCCTCATAAAAAGGCTTTAGATAGCCCGCTTTTAGGGAAATTAATCTTTAACGAGTTAAGTGGAAACGGATACATCGCCATTCTAAAAAGCTTCTAATCGGCTAACATTTAAAAAATTTAGCTTTATCCAAAGTGGAAAAGTTGTTAGTTTGTAACGGGTGTATTGTAGGTTTTTAAGTGCGTTTATAGGTGGATTTAGGATAAAATAGCCATAGACATATAAGTATCCTAAGCTGGAGCGAGTCGTTATGGATATCAAAATTTATGGCATGAGTTGTGAGGCGTGTCACCAAACTTATACGCTGGTTATGGACTTCCTAGCGGAGAGGGGCATAGAAGCAAATCTCGAGTATATTCAGGATCCCAGGAAGATTTACGCTGACGGGATAACGTTGACCCCGGCTTTGATGGTGAATGGAAAGCTGGTCTCGAAGGGAAAGGTGCCTACCAAGCAGGAGCTGGAGGCGTGGCTAACCGCCAAACCGGAGATAGATCGCTGGTGGACCAAGAAGCCCAAGAAGCCTCGAGGATTGAGTTCTGCGTGATTAATCTAGCTCCTGGATTAATTTCTCGACCCTGGCGCGAATCTCATCGCGAACGTCCCTGAAGAAGTTCAGGTCTTTTCCGGCGGGATCTGGGATAGGCCATTCCTCCAGCGCCTCGGGTTTAGGGAAAGCGGCCCTGGCTATACATCCGAAGGATATAATCTTATCATAGTTGTCGATATCGGAAATATTAAATTGTCTCGGATTTTTCCTGGAGATATCCAGACCTGCCTCCTTCATTACCTTGACTGCCAGGGGATTGACCTTTTGGGCAGGGAAGGTTCCAGCGCTCTCCGCTATGCTGTTCTTAGACAGAGAGTTATAGAAGGCTTCGGCCATCTGGGAACGGCAGGCGTTCTCGCCGCATAAAAACAGGACCCTTTTCATTCCACCTCCATATCGGCGATAATTATCTCGTTTATATATTTAGGTGCCCGTGGTGATTATCTACAAACCCACGCACCCATCATTTCGAAGCCTACTTCATTAATAACATGATTTCCGAAAAATTCAAGTTAACGTCGGTTTTTCATTTTGATCCGAATGACCAAGCTCAATTCCTACCATATCCAAGGCCTTAATAAAAATTCTCTGGGCGATAATGGCTATGGGTTATTGTGAAAAATTAATTGGCCTTCCGCGCCTACTCTCGCTTAATTCATGGGTTGCGCCAATCAACGCCTGTTTATTTAGAAGGATGGGAACCACTGGGTAGCAGTATGTCGAGAATAAAGCTCCTTAACGGAACGCTCTTTTTCTATTGGAGAAGAAGTAAAGGAGCCTATCTTTACCCACTGGCGAGAAGGGCGGGGAAGGTCTTTATTTTATTGTGGTTTGTCTTACTTTTCCCGCTCAAGGTTTAAATCTTATTCTGTGTTGGGAGAGAAAGAAAAAATCATGAATAAATGTGTTATTTGCGAAAAAACGATGTGCACAGCGTTATACAACGCAATGAGATATGTGATTCGTGAAGGATATCCCAGGTACGATCTTAGTTTTATAATAAGGGCATGGACTGGCAACCAAGGAATATAGAAAAGATAAATGTGGGCCATAGGATAAGACCCTGGGGTGTGGCGTCGGACGGTGACAAGAAGGTCTGGATAGTGGGCGAGGAAGGACGCATCCTTTTTACCGATGATGGCGGAGAAAATTGGGCGGTCCAATATCGGGACGAAGGCCAGTGGTGGAGGGGGATCTCAAGAAGCGATGATGGCAATATATGGGTGGTGGGGAATCGAGGCAGGATAATGTTTTCTAACGATGAGGGCGTTTCCTGGAGACGCGTCTCCTCAGGAACGGGAAACCTCCTCACAAGCGTATGCGCCTTGGGCAAGGGTTATGTCTGGGTGACGGGAAGGTCGGGCACTTTGCTGAAAATTACGGATAAAGGAGACAAAGTCGAGGCCATCAGGGCGGGCGCCCGGGGGGCTTACCTCACGCCGAAAAGTTTGACCACCGGAGATATGACCCAGCCAAGGCAACGAAGCGCTTCCGGCTTCCTCCTATATTCGGTTGACGCGCTTGATGATGGAAAAATATGGGTGGCGGGTTCTCGAGGGACCATACTCCACTCCCGTGACGGTGGCATGACTTGGACCGCGCAGGATAGCGGGACGGAGCACGCGCTCTACTGCATCTTCGCCGTAAACGATGAGTTAATCTACGCCGGAGGATCCCGAGGGACATTGCTTTCCACCTCGAATGGTGGCAGGGATTGGTATATGATCGAGGCGGATGAAGCGGGTGCCAACGCCGAAATCAGAGCTTTATGTCCCTCGGTTAACGGGGAGCTCTGGGCTGCTGGCTGGGGCGGTCTAGTTTTATACTACGATGGTTCAGGGTCAAACTTGAGGACGGTGTCGATCTGCCCCGAGGCGAGGTTTGAAGGCATCGCCCCCATCGGGGAAGATGGCTTTATCTTGATTGGCCCAAATTGCCCGCCACACAGGATCAGCTAAATATTAACCTCTTTTGAATGGCTGGATGGGAATTAGAGCGCTCACCTGTTTTTCGATTCATGTGAATTGATACGGCTTTATGTCATATGAATCAGCGGAAAATAATGGTTAATATAATGGAAGTTTTCAGTTGCGACTCCACGGGCGCTCGATTCTACTGACGAAATGCGATCTGTGGAGGAAGAGATAAGGAGAAAAATCAAAAAGGGAGGAAAGAATGTCTCTATATTCATTTGAGGGAAAGCGGCCCCTCATCGGCGCCACCTCTTTCGTTTGCGAGCAGGCGGTGATCATTGGTAAGGTGACCGTAGGAGAAGGCTGTTTTATCGCTCCTGGCGCGGTCCTGCGAGGCGATTGGGGGGAGATCGTGGTTGAGGATGGCTCCAATATTCAGGAGAACGTGATTATCCATGCACGGCCCAATGAGCTTACTTATTTGGGGCCTAATTCACATATCGGGCATGGAGCCATCCTCCACGGCTGTTATCTAGAGGAACATGTTCTAGTGGGGATGGGCGCGGTGATAAACGACGGCGCCCATATAGGCGAGGGAGCGGTGATCGCTTCGGGAGCATTAGTCCCTCCTAATAAAAAGATACCACCCCGCACCCTAGCGGTAGGTGTGCCGGCGCGGATAGAGAAGAAGCTCACCCCGGAGATGGAGCGTTTTACCTGGATGGGGACGAGACTTTATCAAACCCTCCCTTCCCGCTACTATAATTCTTTACGTATTGTAAATATAGATGAGGAGACCTCCTATCGCGAAGAGAAAGAGTGAAAACCCTGAAAAACTTTATTGGTTAAAGTTTAAAGCATGACAACGTTAGGACAAAAATTAGATCAGGTGAAAAAACTCTTTTCGAAATTGTGAAGCGATAAATTGTAAAAAATATTGGGAAATATTGGGCAGAGGATATTAAGTGTCCGCGCCTTGAGAATAAATTTATTCTTCTATCTGAGCGCTCAAGCGGAAATGGCTCTCCTCCGCTGAGCGCCATATCGACGGTTGAGGGGAAGGGCCATTAGGTAAAATATTATAGGGGCTACCAGCCATACCAGCTGGGGTATCAATGTAATGTTCTGGTTGTTAAACTTGAAGAGGACGGGGTTCCACCATTTTCTCTGATACTCCCAGAGGCTACTATAGGTGGCGGTCAACTCCACCGCCAGCTCGGATGAAACCCCCCAGATTAACAAGACCGATAGCTCCGACCAACGGAACTTGGTTAAATGGGGAGGCTTACAGATAAGATAGACTAGTCCTACCCCCACCAAAAAGAGCGCGCCGTCCCAAAGGGTGTGTAGAAGCGAGAGGAAAATGAGCGGGAAAGGGTTGGGGCTGCGCATAATATATATGGGCGAGCTGGAATAATATGGACCGATAAAGTAAAAACCCAACTCCCAGGTGGAACCGATGAGCGCTCCTGCCCAGAACATTAGCCAGATGCCCCTGGATATCCGACCGGTGGAATAAAGGTATGCCAAAAATATGGGTATGGATATGGAGATAACGACGTCAATGACGTACAATGTTTCGCCTTCCTCAGAATACCCTTCAGCTTTTCAGATGATAAGAATTATAAGATATTGCTTTATGTCAATCCATCCGCTTTAATATTCATTTACCCGCGATCTTATGAATGGTCTTATAGGAAAAAGTAGAAGGGGCCATTTACCCGCCGCGCGTTTTGGCGATAACCATGAATATAAAATGAAGGGGAAGGCGCGCTTGCCATCCCCTTCATTTGCGTTGAATACGTTCAGATTAGGCTTTTGCCACAATGGGAGCAGAATTTAGCGTCTTTATGCTTAAGCTTTTCCCCGCAGAATTTGC
>JACVIX010000172.1 GCA_015711725.1 Candidatus Geothermincola primus
ATGGACAAAAGGTGCGCATCTGCTCATCGCCGCCGCCCCTTTGGTATTGCGGGAAAACCCTAGGGCATATTTCATCCTTGTGGGATTCGGCGCATATCGTGGGTATCTGGAGTCTTTGGTGGCCTCGCTGGCAGGCGGACGGCTTGATCTTTTTCACTACTTGTTAGAGCATCCTGAGGAATTTAGCGGTGAGAGTGAGGATAATTCTGGGATGTTCTTCAAGGGATTGGTGGAACGCCTTCGGCGGGATAAGGAGTTTTCAGATACTTATTATAAAATAGCGAAAGAGAGGCTAAAGGATAGAATTATATTTACTGGCATTATGCATCACCCATTATTGAAAGAATTGCTCTCCTGCGCTGAAGTGGTGGCGGTTCCTTCCGTCTTCCCCGAAGCTTTCGGTACCGTGGCTGCGGAGGCTCTTGCTTGCGGGGTAATACCCCTTTCGGCCAACCACTCGGGCTTGAGCGAGATCATCCGGGAGGTGGTTGATGAATTCAAGGATGCTTTCGATGAGTTTAAGTTCAAGCCAGTACTACTCAATGAGGATATGGTGATCAACTTGGCAAACAATATCAACGCTTTCTTGGAGGAATATACCGGGATGGAGAGGGAGAGAAGACAGGAGATAAGGGAGCGAGCAAGAAACATCGCTCTGAGGAAATATTCATGGGAATCCGTGACGAAAGCATATTTAAAGCTTGGTTATGAGCATCTCCAGATTGATGCGGGGAAATAGGAGGCGGGTATATGGTTAAGGAGTTTCCAATTATATCTCAGGGATTTAATCCCTTCGGCGAGCTTATCGGTCTCAATTTCACCGAATATGGCGGCGGGAGGAGCCGTTGCGTGTTGAAGGTGGAAGAAAGATTTTTCAACCCCCACGGGGTTCTCCATGGCGGAGTCATCTATTCCATGGCGGACACCGGCATGGGGGGCGCTATGTACTCACTCTTGGACGAAGATGAACTATGCACCACCGTGGAGATAAAGATATATTACTTCCGGGCGGTGACCTCTGGAATTCTTGTATGTGACACCAGAGTTATTAACCGCACCCGAAGGATCGGAGTCCTGGAATCGGAGATAAAGAAGGGCGATGAGCTAGTGGCCAAGGCCACCGGGACATTCTATATCTACCGAAGAAAAGAATGATGAAGCATGAGGGATTATAGCGGATCAATTTTTTCCTCGAGATCGCATATAAATTAAAATGTCGATGTGATAGCCAAGAGTTCCAAGGGGGCGCTCTCGTTGTCTTATTTCCAACATCAATATAGACGTTGCTCTCTTTGTTCGTTGAGTTTATGATTTCTCCGCACAGCTGATTGTTTGGCTCATCTCCCAAAATTTGGATAATGGGCCTAAAAAGCAACTGCGATTGAAGGCCTTTCAGAAAGCGCTGTTTTCTACATTGTTTTTAAAGGAGGTAATTTTAAAGGGAGGTAATGCGATAGATCAAGGGGACCACAAGTTATGTTGGCTCAACCCAGGGCAAAAACTTTTGCCAACAGGTCTACCAGATCAAGTATAGATAACGTATATCCTCGAGCCTTCAAAGCGTCGTTGAGATTGTTCTCGCAGAAGGGGCAGCAGGTTATCAGGGCTTCCGCCCCTGTTGCATAAGCCTCCTCAAGACGCTCGGATGCTAGGTTTTGGGCGAATGTTGAGTGGGCGGTTCTCACTCCTCCACCTGCTCCGCAACACCGGCTGTTTTCCCTATTCCTTTCCATCTCCACCAGCTCCAGGCCTGGTATGTTTTTAAGGATGCCGCGGGGAGGATCAAATACGCCCCCATGCCTTCCTAAATGACAAGGATCATGATAGGTCACTCGTATGGATAGCTCTGGTAGTTCAAGGCGCCCTTCCTCCATTAATCGATGAAGAAATTCGGAGAGATGAAGAATCTCGGCGTCAAATGAGGCCACTTTGGGGTACTCGTGTTTAATGATGCCGTAACATCCCGCGCAAGCGGTGATGATGGTTTGGGCTCCCGATCGGTTGAAAATTTCGATATTCCTGGCGGCTAGCTCTTCGTATAAACCTCTTTCTCCTATTCTAAGGGCAGTTGATCCGCAGCATACTTCCTCCTTGCCGAGGATTCCAAAGTCTACCCCCAAATGGCTGAGGAGCTTGGCGGTGTTCACCGCCACGCTTTGTACAGAGGTAACGTAGGCGGCGGTACATCCTGGATAATAGAGAACCTTCGCCCTTTCCCGAGGAAGAATTTTTATACGTAATCTTTTTGCCCATCGGTCCCGCGCCAAGCGTGGCTGCATCCAAGGATTATCGTAATTACGGATACTTTTTAAAAGTGCCTCTTGCTCTTCCAGCGGGCCTACGCCATCCCGTACTGCCAATCTCCTCAAATCCATAAGCAATTCGGTAAGCTGAATCTGCATGGGACAGCGTACTTTGCACGAATAACATTGAGAACAGTAATAGAGGACTTCGGTACGTAGAACCTCTTCTTTTAAGCCTAATTGAAGCATACGCACCAGCTGGCGAGGTGTTACCTCCCAGGCTCGGGCGGTAGGGCAAGAGCCGCTGCATATACCACACTGGATACAGCGGTAAAGTTTCTCTGCTGACTCATGTCCTTTTAGCTCCTGGACGAAATAACCCAGCTTATCTTCTGTGATTTCCAAAGTATTATCCTTTGGCATATCTGGCTCCTTTGTAAAAGACATTTCGGTAAAAAGAATATGTGAAATTAATCACAGAGATCATGAGATTATCTCCTTAACCTGTTCCAGCAGTATCTCGTCGGTGTAATTGTGAACGTCCAGGGCTCCTCCTAAGCAGGCGACGGCGCAGGCACCGCACCCCTTGCACAAAGCCTCTTTTATCTCCGCGATCCCGGTCATTTCGTTTAAGGCAATGGCACTGGATGGACAGACTTCCACGCAAAAACCGCAGCCCCTGCATTTCTCAGTGACCAGGAATCCCGTTATGCCATCCATTTCCATCTCGCCTGTGGAGATCAAGGAGATTGACTCCGCCGCCGCGGCGGAAGCCTGAGCCACGGTATCGGTAATATCTTTAGGGCCCTGACAGCAACCTGCCACAAAAATTCCGTCTACAAAAGTCTCCACGGGACGCAACTTTGGATGGGCCTCGAGGAAGAAGCCATGGGCATCCTGAGGTATGTTGAATATGCGAGCCAAGTAAGAGGTGTCGGAGCGTGGAACCACTCCTACTCCCAGCACCACTAAGTCAACATCTACCTGTAACTGCCTTCCCAAAAGGGTGTCTTCGGCATATAGTCTGAGCTTGTCTCCTCTCTGAACCACTTCGGCGCACTTGCCCCTGGTGAATATTACCCCTTCATCTCTGACACGTTGGTAAAACTCCTGGTAACCCTTGCCGAATGCCATCATGTCGATGTAAAACTGGTAAATCTGGGCTTCCGTTTTTTCCCTTGCCAGATGAGCTTGTTTGGTGTTATACATACAACAAATGCGGGAACAATAGGGCTGGTAATTTTCATCCCGACTTCCTACACAATGTAGAAACGCTATGGATGAGGGTTCTTTACCGTTAGCTAGGACTATGCGCCCACTAGTGGGACCGTTGGGACTAGCCATACGTTCGAACTCCAGGCCGGTGATTACGTTTTCATATCTACCATACCCGTACTGAGAAATTGCAGCAGGATGTAATAGATCGAAACCGGTTGCCAGGATTATAGCCCCCACCTCTAATTCTATTTCTTCCTCTTGCTCTTGGAAGTCTATGGCTCCCACCTCGCACGCATCCACGCATTTCTGTTTGCATTTGCCCTTGGTGAAGAAAAGGCAGCTCTCTTTATCAATTACCGCTTTTAGCGGCACAGCCTGAGGAAAGGGAATGTATATGGCGCTGCGATTACTCAAACCCACGTCGAATTCCGAGGGCACATTGCGTATGGTGCAGGCCTCAGCACATTGGTTACAACCGGTACACTTATCTATATTTACATAGCGGGGCTTTCGCTTTACTCTTACTTTGAAGTTTCCCACATAGCCCTCAACCCCCACCACTTCAGAGTAAGTAAGCAGTTCGATTCGCTCATTCCTGGCCACATCCACCATTTTAGGGGTGAGAATACAGGCGGAGCAGTCCAGTGTGGGGAAGGTCTTGTCCAGTTGAGCCATGTGCCCACCTAGGGAAGGTTCTTTCTCCACCAAATAGACCTGAAAGCCACTTTTCGCTATAGTTAGAGCTGCCTGAATGCCGGCGATGCCTCCCCCCACTACCAATACCGCAGGGGTTATTGGCACTCTTCGGTTTTCCAGAGGTTGAAGAAGACGGGCCTTTGCCACGGCGGAACTGAGGAGATATCTGGCCTTTGCGTTCGCCTCCTGGGAATTGGGGTGCGCCCAAGAACATTGTTCCCTTAAGTTGGCTATCTCCAAACAATATCCATTTAGATTGACTTTCTCCAGGGTTTTGCGGAAGGTCGTCTCATGCATGCGGGGAGAGCAAGCGGCTATCACTACTTTTTCAAGATGTTTATCGCGAATATCTGCTGAGATGATCTCCTGTCCCGGATCGGAACAAATATAATCGTGAACACGGGATACCTTTACCCCTTTGAGGGAAAGTGCGTATTCCGCGAGATTTTCGCAATCGATCACCGAGGCTATATTGGATCCGCAGCGGCAGATATATACGCCGATTTTTCCAGTCATAGGTCTCGACCTTTATCTTTGTAAGCCTCCGTTTGTAGTCGAAAAAATGATTTAGCGTCAATTTATTATGGACATTATAACCATTTCAGCGATGTTTTCAAATGAGTCTTCAACGTAAAGAGTTGAATTTACCCTTCGTAATCAGTCGGGAATAGACTTAAATATAGGTTTCAGCGACGCTTTCAAATGAGGTAGAACTTATAGAGTCGGTTGTATAGCTTGTCGTCTCAGCTTATCCCGGATGAAATCGATTATCTCCGCGGTACTGGTTCCTGGCCCAAAAACACCATGGGCTCCCAAATCTTTTAATTTTTGAAAATCTTCGGGAGGAAATACCCCTCCAACCAAAATGAGAAATTCGTCTTTGTCACACCCTTCTCTCTTCAGAGCCTCCATGAGCTTTTCTGTCCACTCCAGGTGAGAACCGGAGAGTATGCTTAATCCAATTACGTCCACATCCTCCTGTAGTGCAACCTCCACGATCCCTTCGATGGATTTGTGCCCTCCGAATATGACCTCCATTCCCGCATCCACCAGCGCCTGAGCCACGGTTATGATTCCCCTCCAGTGGCCATCCAGACCCGGTTTGAAGAGAAGCACCCGGATTTTGCGGTCCATGCTCCCACCTCCCTTCAAACCATCACTGGCGCGTTCCAAACGCCCCAGATCTCCCGGTATATGTCTGCTACCTCCCCTAAGGTCGCTCCCGCGGCAGTGAGCTTGCTCACCACCGGGAGCACGTTCTGGTTTTGCTCGCATACCCGGCGCAGCTCATCTAAGAGGGAGCGCACCTGGGCGTTGTCCCTCTCCCGCCGCAGCTTCTCCAGGCGCTCCAGCTCTATCTCCGCCGCCCGGGGGTTGATGCGGAAGGCGGGCGGGGGCTCCTCTTCCTCCTTGACGTAGCAGTTCACCCCCACCACCTTTTCCACTCCGGATTCCTGGTCGCGGCGGCGCCGACGATAAGCTTCAGCCATCTCTTTATGTAACCATCCTGAGCTCAGAGCATTAACGACTCCTCCCGCCTCCTCTATCTTTAGGAAGTAGTCCCAGATGCGTTCCTCCAGCTCCTTGGTGAGCGCCTCCACGTAGTAGGAACCCGCCAGGGGGTCGATCACGTTGGCCACCCCGGTCTCCTCCTGGAGT
>JACVIX010000173.1 GCA_015711725.1 Candidatus Geothermincola primus
CTTTTGAACGGCTACGTCTCCTCCTTTGAAGTGGCTACCCTGGTGACCTCCGACGTGTCTGTGGTGGCGGAGCGAGCGCTCTATGGCCCGGGAAGGGTCTGGGGGCATGGGTCGGTGGGAGCAACCTCCCCGGAGAAGAATTGGTACCTGGCGGAGGGATGCACCGCGGGGGGAATGGAGACTTGGATAGTGTTGCAGAACCCTAATCCAGACCCCGCCCATGTCACCATGACCCTCCACACCTCAGAGGGGGAGAAGAAGATACCCCAACTCACCGGGGTGGAGATTCCCCCCAAGAGCAGGAGATCCTTTCTTTTGAACGGCTACGTCTCCTCCTTTGAAGTGGCTACCCTGGTGACCTCCGACGTGTCTGTGGTGGCGGAGCGAGCGCTCTATGGCCCGGGAAGGGTCTGGGGGCATGGGTCGGTGGGACACTCTCCGTGAGAACGAATTGAATTTAAGTTTGTGGTAGATGGCTGACGGGCCCATTATGATTAACCCACACTGAAAATACACCCTCGGGCATATACTAACTTAGATATATTTCCATAAATAATCCCATGTCCGGCTCAAACGACACCCACACAAAAACTTAAATAATGTAAATATTACTTTATGTAAAATATTATACGTAAAATATTAAGTCGGGAGTGAGCTTGAATTATTGTAGATGGGTTGGTAAGATAAAGAGCAAGATTATAAGCCAAAAAACGAACGCCACCAAACGCACTCTTCTTATAGGACTAAATTCCTGGATCATGGGGGTGAAGATGATCCAAATAGAAGATTGTGGAGGTCCTATTCTCGCGAAAAATCCCGAATGGGGGCGATGAGTTATCGCGCCTTTCTGCACGATTATCTTATTTTGGGTCGGATGAAGGGGGGAAAGATGAAAAGGGTGATCTGGTCGTGGGCGCTGGTCGTTTTACTGGTTGCGACCTTTCCGTTTGCCTCATTTCTGCAGGCGGGAGCGGACTCGCCCCAGGGATGGTTCAGGCAGCATGTGGGAGCAGCGGATGATTGCAGCTCGGTGTATGCGGTGGATGCCCAAACCGCCTGGGCGGTGGGCTACAACTTCGCGGGGAGTTACGACGGGTTCGTCGCCAGAACCATCGACGGTGGGAACAGCTGGGCGGTCACCAGGCACCCCCGGTATTATTTCTTTGACGTGTTCGCCGTGGATGAAAGCACCTCTTGGGCGGTAGGGTATAATTATTCGCTCGGGGGCATAATCTTAAAGACCACCGACGGCGGAGCAAGCTGGGAAAACCAGGTTTCAGGAATCTCTATGCACATTGGCGGTATTTCCGGCTTGAGCGCCAACACCGCCTGGGCGGTGGGATATACGGGAACTTCCCATCAGGGCACCATCTTAAAGACTAGCGACGGAGGAGGTACTTGGGTTGAGCAGAATCCGGGGGTCGCGGTTAACCTTTATGATGTGGAGGCCGTTGACGCTGATACCGCCTGGGCGGTGGGAGAAGATTCAGGATACCGGGGCGTCATCCTCAAGACCACCGACGGGGGATGCACCTGGACCGTCCAGATGACAGGGGTCACCGATGTCCTACGCGGCGTATCCGCACTGGATAGCGAGACAGCCATAGCGGTGGGCATGGACGGAACCATTCTCAAGACCACGGACGGGGGAGCTGTCTGGAACCCGCTGGATGCGAGGACGAACAGCCATTTCTTCGGAGTGGATATGGTTGACCCAGATATCGCTTGGGTGGTGGGAAGAAATTTTGAGGGAGGAAGCATGGTGGGTGTGATATATAAAACTCTGGATGGTGGGAATACCTGGAAGACCCAAGGCCCCACCGCCCAGACCTACTCTCTTGACAAGGTCTCCGCCGTGGATCCCTACGTCGCCTGGGCGGTAGGATACTATGGCGTGATCTGGCATACCGTGGATGGCGGAGGCCAGGCCACTCCGCAGGTTTGGTCGTATTTCCCGGATAATGGATATCCCGGAGACGAGGTAGTCATCAATGGATCGGATTTTGGATGGGAACAAGGCGCTTCTTATGTGAAGTTCGGCTCGTATAATGCTACGGAATATGATCTCTGGACGGATGGGGAGATCCGGTGTAGAGTGCCCGCCATGCCGCCGGGAAACGTTACGATCCAAGTCTGGACTAGCTATGGGAGGTCACTAGGCGTGGATTTCGTGGTCCGGGTTATCAATCCGGTCATCAACACTATCTTTCCCAATTTCGGGGTGGAAAATACCTATGTAATGGTGACCATCACAGGAGCCAACTTCTGGCCGGGGGCGTCTGTCTGGCTGGAAAAGCCCGGGCCCTGGTTCGTCGTGGGCAAAAATATTACCGTCTCCGAGGATCATACAGTTATCACATGCGGCTTCGACCTCACTAGAGCTCCACTAGGTAAGTACGATGTGGTGGTGAGCAACGTGGACGGCGGCGTGGGGAGAAAAGAGAAAGGTTTCACCGTCACCAATGTTTGCGGTTATAGCGGGGGAGCCGCCATGCTGGCATTCGCCCTGACCGTGGGGCTGTTTTCTATCGCGAGCAAATCCCTCGCGCGGAAGAGGAGAAAGAGGCAGCGCGCTGGCTCTCGATGAGACGATGAGTTAGAATTTCCGGATACAAGTTTAGCAGAAAATAGTGTCTCCGAAGCCCAATAAGTAAGGGGAAAAGTGGCCGGAGAAGCATGTCCATAAACGGATAGGTGAATCTCCTAAACGGCGGGCAAGGAGCGTCTTCATTTGGCCGCATTTATTATTTTCCTTGTATTGCTCTTCCCCAAATATTATTGGTTTTATAATTATCCCTGACCTTTATCCCCGTCTCAAGGTTGAGAGGTTGTAAAGATTTATATAGCCAATGAGCTCCTCATTTGGCGGCAACGGCATTATGGAAAGCAAGATGAAATGAAAGGGTACACTATGAAGAGATTTTTTTCTGTAAAGCTGATGACCTTGACATTTACGTTTGTCGCAATTTTGATGGCGTGTTCAAGTTTTAGTGCTGCCTCTGGGCAAGGGGTGTCGGAGACTCCCATGGTTGAATCCTTGAATAAATTGGTAGGAGAGCGCTTCGGAGTAGGATCCAGCATGCTCTTTCACCATGCCCAAGTAAACGCGGTCTATCCTGGGGAAGGATCCAATATGCATAGGGAATTTGACGCTTTGCAAGCGGCTGGGGTTAAATGGGTCCGCTGCAACTTCGTCTGGAACGAGATGGAACCAGGTTCCACTGAGGGAAACTGGGGTTTCGATGGGCGCGATTTGGGGGGTGGCCTGCATCCCAACTCAGATTTGGTGGTGGATCTTGCCCATGCTCATGGAATAAAAATCTTAGGCATTCTAGGAGCTACTCCAGCATGGGCGAACGGCAACAACTGGGCGAGCGTGCCTCCCACTAACCCTACCGGTCCGGGAGGTACCCCCGATTCCAAGTTCATGGAAGCCTGGAGGGAGTACGTGACCACGGTCTGCGAAAGGTATAAGGGCAGGGTGGACGCCTGGGAGATATGGAACGAGGAAAACACCCTGAATACCTGGCTTCTCACCCAGCCGGCTAATCCTACTCTAGATCAATATGTGGACAGTTATGTTCAGCTATTGGAGCCCACATGGCAGGCCATCCGTGCGGTGGACCCCCAGGTGAAGATAGTTATGGGAGGGGTAGCGGGGTTGGGAAGGGATCCACTAGAGCCCCAAGGGGATGTAGATTATTACTACATCGAAGCGTGCCTGCAGCGGGGAGCAGCCGCCTACTTGGACGCCATCGCCTATCATCCATATGGAGAGGTATGTGGATGGAGCCATCCGGAGGAGTCGAGATGCCGATCCATCGTTCAAGACCTGCGTCAGCTAATCTCTCAATACAGTCCAGGTAAACCTATTGAGATGTGGATTACCGAGTTCGGATGGAGGGGCTATGACCAAGGAACCAAGGCTAGTCAGGCGAAATATATCCTCCGCGACCTGATCAACTATGCCGATAACTCGGAGGTTGGGCCGGATATGGTCTTCTCTTATAAGTTATGGGACGAAGGGGGAGCTCCGGAGGAATACTTCGGTTTGCTCAACAACGATTTCAGCTCCAAGCCCGCTTATAATTATTACAAATGTTTTGAGCAAGTCTTCGGACCCACCGTTTCCTTTAATCCAGATTATATAAGCTGTTCCTGTTCCCGTCCGGATACCCTAGAAGCCCATTACTTCCAACGTAAGGACGGAAGCATCGCATTGGCTTTCTGGAAGAGGGATGGAGCAGGTGATACTTTTACCCTCAATATAAATAGGCCGAGCTTTGAAGATCCTCTCCGGGTGGATCCCTTGACGGGTAGCTCGAGTCCCATTCCAGGCACCAGCCGGGATCCCAGCGGGAATATCACCGTGTCGGATGTACCGGTGGGAGACACTCCGGTTATTATCACGGCGAAAGCCCTCGATCCCATGGCTTATATCTATTCCGTTACTCCTTTATATGCGTTTCAAGGCAACCAGATTGGTGCGGAGATAATCGGTTCTGGGTTTTCAAGCGGAGCGACGGTCAGGCTGGATGGTAATGGAACGGTTATCAACGCCACCGGCGTACAATTGATCTCTCCCGATCATATTAAATGTGATTTTAATCTCGCCGGCGCCCCGCTGGGGGTCTTTGACTTGGTGGTGAGGAACCCAGGCGGGGACGAGACCAGGCTTCAAGGTAATTTCCGAGTGACATCACCACTTTTTCATATCACCAGCGTAACGCCTAATTCAGGAGCCTCCAACAGCACAGTGAGCATAACCGACTTGAAAGGGAAGGGTTTCTTAAGCGGAGCGACGGTCAGGCTAGAGGGGAACGGAACGATTATCAACGCCACCGGGGTCAACGTGGTTTCCAGTTCCAAGATAACCTGCAGTTTCAACCTGAGCGGGGCACAGGCGGCCACTTATACTCTGATAGTGAGGAACCCGGGCGGGAGCGAGGCCAGGTTAAGATGTTTCAATGTCACCGCCTCTACGCCTCCCCCCTGCGGCACAGGAGGTATAACCGCGATGATTATGATGGGAATGTTGTGCCTGGTAGGCTCGGGAGGACTTTTCGCGCGCAGGCTGATTAGGAGGAGCGGCGAAGAATAGAATAGGATAAGGCAAACAGCCCGCTGATAAGCAAATATTCTACAAATTGTAAAATATTTATTGCTTTATCCTCGCGAGAAAAATTTGATCAAAGCTCGCTCGCGGATATCCTTCTTTTATACTCTGAAAACAACAAGTCTGCAGTCTAAAAGTCATGAAGTTGAAATTTGCCGATCAAGAAGCCTTTTCGCCGCGTCTTCCGTTTGGGGAATCCAGCTGGAAAGCGACTGACGGTGATGATGATAGGTAATCCATAACCCTTACTCGTTAAGCTCCATCCATTTGAGTGGTGCTTCTAAATATCATATCCCCACAAACGATTGTGCCCCTTTCTTATAAGAGGAGTTTGACCATGTGCGCCCATTCTTTCTCTAAGTCGGGCTGACTTGTAAAGCGCGCGGCTGCCGGGTAACTACCGATTAATCTAGTTAATATAATATGGAAAATAGCCGAAAAGAATATGGAACACCTTTCTTTTGGCTCTAGATCGCGAGGATTGGGGCTTTGGGGAAAAGGTAATCCCGCTTACGCGCACGTGAGAGAAAGGATTTAAGGAAGATGAAATGTAGTCAATGCGGTGCGGATAATCCGGAAGGAGCTCGTTTCTGCAGCCTATGCCTCGCTTCTTTGGAGATTTTGCCTGGGCAGATGCCCGCTTCTGAACAGCCTGGGGCCACAGTGCCCTCTGCGG
>JACVIX010000174.1 GCA_015711725.1 Candidatus Geothermincola primus
TACAAAGAGGCAAGGTGATACCAGATCGCGCAGGGAAATCTGTTATCTTTTGTAAAAGGACGCAGGAGAGGTTTCCATCGAAGCGCCCGCGGTTTACAAAGAGGCAAGGTGATACCAGATCGCGCGGGGAAATCTGTTATAATGTCTCAGGTTTTCATGGTTGGATCAACCAGGCGCTTGCGACCGTGGGCACTAAGTTCATGTCTGACTGGGTTTTTCAAGAAACCCTAATTTAAAGGAGGAGAATATGTCAGCGTCTATTTCGGTTAAACCCATATCCTATTTTCTGATACTTTTCAGCGTAGGTTTGGCCATCAGTGGCCAGATCTGCCTACGCCGGGGAATGGACCGCGTAAAAATGGATATAGAGGCCAAGACTGGCCAGACCGATCTGGGTATCATCGACATGGTGAAGAACCAACCGGGGACCCTGATAAAGGAGGTGGCAACCAGTTTCTTGGTGATCCTGGGACTTGTGCTCTTTGTGGCATCAGCAGGTTCCTGGCTTATAGTTCTGGCGGACGTGCCCCTGGGATTGGCTTATCCATTCGTCAGCCTTACCTACATAGTGGTGCTTCTATACGACTGGAGGTTCGAGAATTATCGTATCAGCGTGTGGAACTGGCTGGGAGTGGCGGCTATCGTTGCGGGCGTGGTGATGATCTCCCTGGGACGCATGAGCAAGTGATGGAGGGTACCGGAAGGGAGTTGCGATGAAGGTCTTTTTCGACGGCACCCCCTTTCTCATCGAAAAGACCGGCATCGGTCATTACACCGAGGAATTGATCATCTATTTACGCCGGGAAGACCCCCAGATCCAGCTGGGCCTTTTTACCATTTCCCTGAGGGGCGGTCACCGCTTGGCGGCTTCCGCGCCCCTCCTCGAGGGCTTGGAGGTTCGAGGATTCAACCTGCCCGCCAATTTCCTTTATTACACCTGGTGGCGCCGCTATCGTCTCTTTCCCGCGGAGAGGCTGCTGGGAAAGTTCGATATTTTTCACTCCACTAATTACCACGCTCCGTATCTTGAGCGAGCCAGATTGGTGAGTACGGTTCACGATATCAACTTTCTGCGTTTTCCTGAGTTGCAGAGCAAAGGAATCAGACGCTTAGCGCTCACCCTAGACAGCCTGTTAGAACGTTCTCAGGTCATCCTCACCGATTCTCGGTTCACCTCCGAGGAGCTTGTAGAAGTGAAAAAAGTATCCGAAGACAAATTAAAGGTGGTCTACCCCGGCCTGCACCCGGTTTTCAACCAGGAGGTAAGGGAAGAACAAGCTCAGTCCATACTAGATCTCTTTGGTATAGAAAGGCCTTACCTGGCCTATGTGGGGAACCTACATCCCCGCAAGAATCTCACCACTCTCATAGAAGCGTTCGCCATCATGCGTCGCAGGGGCTTGGAACACCAACTGGCTATCATCGGCGGTGGGGGTTTGGGAAAGATGAACAACCAGGAGTACCGGAAATTGGCGAAAAGAATAAAAGAATTGAACTTGGATAATGCCATAGTTTTCACTGGATATGTCTCCGACGAGAAGCTGCCCCCCCTCTTTCATTGGGCTGACATTTTCATATTCCCTTCTCTCTATGAGGGCTTTGGCCTCTCCCCGCTAGAAGCTATGGCTTGCGGGGTTCCGGTGATTACCTCACGCCGTTCCTCCATTCCCGAAGTGGTGGGAGACGCCGCCTTATACCTGGATGAACCTCGAGACCCGGAGGAGATCGCCGCCAAGGTGGAACAGCTTTTAGGCGATGAGAGTCTAGCCAGGGAGCTGGTGAATCGGGGGCGAGAACGGGTTAAGCTCTTTACTTGGGAGAAAGCGGCAAGGCAGGTGTTGGAAGTCTATGCTGAGGTAATGGGCGGATGAGACTAGCCATCTTCGCCGACCAACTTCTTTATAAGATTCCCGGTGGAATTGGCAGTTACCTGCGGGGTTTGATTCCGGCGCTCCTAGAATTGGATGGCGATTTCAACTACCTCCTATTTCACTGTGGTCCGGCCGATAAGAGGCTGGACCTGGAGGGAAAGCCGGTGGAGGAGCGGCGCATACCCGGAGGTCGATCCCTGATGGGGGTTGCATGGCACTACTTGGACTTTCCTTCCATAGAGAGGTTTGTGGGATCCATCGACTTGCTGCATGCCCCCGCGTTGGTGGTGCCTTCCTGCCGGGCGCCACTGGTGGTGACCATTCATGACCTTGCCGTCATGAAATATCCCCAATATTTTCAGCCGCGTTGGAGAATGTTTCTGAGCAGGGGACTGGAGCTGGCGCTGAGAAAAGCTAGGCTGCTGCTGGCAGTTTCCCAGAGCACCGCCTCCGACCTTTCGGCCATCCTTAAAGACGATGATAAGCGCATTCGGGTGATACCCAACGGGGTATCTCCACCCCGTCCCATAACCGGTCGCCAGCGAGAAGAGATAAAAACCAGGCTACGTCTGCCCCAGAAATATTTCCTTTTCCTTGGCACGCTGGAGCCTAGGAAAAATCTGGGTAGGTTATTGGACGCTTACCTTCTCTTCCAAGAAAGAAACAGGACGGATATCGGGTTAGTGCTGGCGGGTGCCCCGGGATGGGAAGAGAGGGAAGTTGTTTTAAAAGCTAAAGAGATGGATAGCGTGACCATCACCGGGCTAGTCTCCCAACAGGAACTGGAAGCCCTCTTTCATGGGGCGACCGCCATGATCTATCCATCCCTCTATGAGGGGTTTGGCTTGCCCGTACTGGAGGCGATGGTCAGAGGAGTGCCCGTGGTCACCAGCGATCTCTCCTCCCTTCCGGAGATAGTGGGAGACGCCGCCTTGTTGGTAGACCCTTACGACATACTGGCGATGGCGGAGGCAATGGAGAAGATAGCGACAGACGAGGGGCTCCGCCGCGCTTTAGTTAAAAAAGGAGTGGAGAAAGCCGGGGAATTCACCTGGGAAAAGGCGGCTAAGGCAACGCGGGAAGCTTACTTGGAGGCGGCTTCATGAAGATATCCCTTATCGCCACACTTAAAGATGAGATGACAAACGTCCAGGAGTGGTGGAAGAGCCTGGAGAAACAGACCAGATGGCCCGATGAGGTGGTCATAGTTGATGGCGGTTCCAGTGATGGAACGTTTGAATATTTACAAAAAGTAAATAAATTCGTCGATGTGAAGCTACACAGGTATGAGGGAAGCAATATCGCGGCGGGAAGAAACCGCGCTATATCCCTTTCCACTGGAGAGGTGATCGCGGTAACCGATGGTGGGTGTGTGCTTTCCCCGGACTGGCTGGAAAAACTGGTTGCTCCCCTAGAAGAGGATTCCACACTCCAGCTGGTTGGGGGTATCTATCAGCCTCTCGCGGAGAACTGGTTCGAGAGATTGTCCGCCTGCGTGAACCTGCCAACTATTGACGAGATTAAAGTGGACCGTTTTCTTCCCTCTTCCCGCTCTATCGCTTTCCGCCGGGAACTCTGGGAGGTGCTAGGCGGATATCCTGAGTGGCTGGACTACGGGGAGGACATGTATTTTAACCACCAATGGAAGCGCAGGGGCATCAATTACGTGGTGGTCAAGGACGCCCTAGTATGGTGGCGGATGAGGCCAAACCTTCCCTCCCTCTTCCGCCAGTATTTCCGCTATTCCTGGGGGGATGGGGTTTCGGGTATGTATCCCCATCGGCACCTCGCGCGATTCTTCACATATGGATGGCTGTCCATTGGGATATTGCTCTGGAGAAACAGGCTATGGTTCTGGGGAAGCACTTTGCCTTGCGCTCTGCTCTATGCGGGCAGGAGATGGAGAAGGATACCTCATTTGTTCGAGAACCGTCCGGAAAGGGAGATGTTAGCGGCAGTGCTGGCCGTTCCATTCTGTCTCTTTTTTGTGGATATCGCCAAAATGGCTGGTTATCTCGGGGGATTGGTTAGGAGGTTGAGGGGATGACTCGCCATTTGTCCATGACACAAACCGCTGAAGGAATTCTTCGTTCCAAACAACTAGCTCTGATAATAATCAACTACAACACCAGGGAGGAGCTGAGGGCGGCGCTGCGATCCATCGAGAGATTGAAGCCTGGAGAAGAGCTGGAAGTGCTGGTAGTGGACAACGGCTCCTCCGATAGAAGCCAGGAGATGGTGAAGGAAGAATTCCCCTGGGTGAAGCTGGTCTTAAATGACCTCAACCGTGGGTACGCTCAAGCCTGCAATCTAGGCATACTCTTCACCCAAGCCCCTTACGTGATGGTGCTCAATAGCGACGTGGAATTTCTCCAAGGACATCCCCTAGATTTGGTGCACTTCTTGGAGAACCATCCCCAGGCGGGGGCAGTGGGACCCCAGCTGCTCAACAGCGATGGCTCTCTCCAGTTTTCCTGCAGGAATTTCCCTTCGCTTAAGGTCAGCCTGGGACATGCCTTTCTGGGAGACCTCTTTCCCCGCAATCCTTTTACCAGATCCTATCACATGATCGACTTCGATCATCGAAAAGTTTCTGAGGTGGACTGGATCTCCGGGGCGGCGATGATGCTGCGCCGCCAGGCTTTCGAGGAGGCCGGCGGATTCGACGAGGGCTACTTCATGTACGTGGAGGATGTGGACCTCTGTTGGCGTCTTAAACGGACGGGCTGGAAGGTTTTCTACTGCCCAGAGGTAAAGATAGTGCACCATATCGCCAGAGCTAGTTCCCAGCAGTCCACCCGCATGCTCTTTCAGCACCATCGCAGCATGTACCGATTCTACAGGCGTGAAGCTGAAGGGGAAAGGAGTTACTTGCTGAACATGGCTATCTTGGCGGGAATCACCGCCCGCTTTGTATTCGTTTGGTCCATAAACCTAATTCGTCTGATAAGGAATAAAATTAAGTAGAAATAGATCCTTCATTAGATCTTTCCATGTCTTTCGAGAACTGAGGATTCGAACCGGATGTTACTGGAACTCTTAGCTTATATACCGGCAATTTTTCGAGCCCTGCTATTCCAAACCCATCTCCCGGAAAGCCATCTGGAAACGGCGTTGCCAGGTATGATCCCTTAAGCATCTCTCATAGCCGGCCCTCCTGATGGCCTCCCTCTCGTCGGGATGGCGCAGGTAGTATTTGATCTTTTCAGCCAAGTCCTCCTGGTCCCGATAGCAGACGATCTCCTTGTCGATGCGGTAGAATTCCTCCAGCTCCTCCATGTACTCCACCATATAGAAACCGCCGCTCATGGGAACCTCGAAATCGCGCAGACGCACCTGAAGAATGCGTTCGTCCGTTTCCACGGGAGTCCAACAGCGGGAGAAGCCCAGGTTTATTCGAGAGCGGCTGTACATCTTGATCATCTCCAGATCATCCAGAATTCCCCCCACCACTTCACCGGGAAGCATAATTCTCTCCTCGGGAGCTTCCTTTTGGGGCTCCACATCCGCGTCCGCCTTTACGCGAGCACGTACCGCGGCGGTCGTCCTTCGCCCTAACGCTTTCCTGCCCCCAGGGGCAAGCAATTTGCGTCCCAGATAAAGAGCTCTTCGCAATCTCTCCTTTAGGGAAGGCTGTCGATGTCTGTCTACCGACATGACATGGTGTTGCCATCCGTGGCCCCAGACCCGCACGTCTATTCCCTGATCCAGCAGGTACTTTATGAAAGCGGGCCGCTCGCCGTAGGCTTGGCCCACGAAAGTGACGTCGAATTCCACCGGCAGGTCATAGGGTTTGTAGATGTTAGGGTTGGCCGCCTCCTGGCAATATATGGGTCGAGCTCCCATTTTCTTGTATTCTTCCAGGCGAAACTTCTCCGGCACCAGGC
>JACVIX010000175.1 GCA_015711725.1 Candidatus Geothermincola primus
ATGGATGTAAATGCAAACTTTTCTCAAGAAACTATTTTGCAAACCCGGCTTCAGGAGTAGATGGGCATGCGGGGAGGAGAAACGGGGCGCCACTTCTCTTCGCCGATCGCTATAACTATAGATTTTCGCATCATCGTTTTCCGAGTGTCTTCTATCTGAAAAGGTTCGAAAACATCATCGCTCTCCTCATTAACCCCGCCCTTCTCTATTCTTTATTGGAGCTATCCTTCATACAGGCATGGGATGTATTTTTTGACGGGTACCAGATTGAATAACGAAAAATAGAGGGTTCTTTTATGAAGGTTCTTTCGACTGAATTTCATATCTTTGATATATTTACAAAATGAAACATTAACATAAATTAAACCGGTATATCCGCCTGTTGGATTAAATCGGCCTCCGAGACAGAAGGATATAACTTTTAGGTTTAACTTATTGATTGACACGCCTCGTTTTTTCTTAGATACATTTTTATTTCTCTAATAGCGCATGTTTGGAAGTAGGTTTAGGTCTGGATCTAGTGAATGCAATCGTGGTCGCCGGACCTTATACGCCGCTAGATTGAATTTGCGGATAACCTTCACTCATGGTAGAAGTTCGAGCGGTTAGGGTTGAGGATAGTCGTTACCGAACGATAATTCGTCTTTGACGACCTTCGATCTTGGTAGAAGATCGCACGGATTAAACATAAAGCGGATATATGCCGAAAGCTAAAATGAGTGAGTGATTATGAGTTTTTAAAATTCGGGTGTTTGAACGAAGGGGGAATGGGGGAAAATCGGGATACTGATAAAGATATTTAAAGGTGAGCCGTGAGATCGTCAAGATAATGGGAGCAAATGTTTAATTCTATTCCGAAGGAGCGAGGAGAGATGAAAAACCCTTTTATCTGTTCCGTTTGCGGGGTCCCCAAGGTTATAACCAGCGAAAACATCTGGCTGGATAATGGCACCATCGTCCAGAGAAGAGACCCCTTGCATCGCATGGTCTTCCTCGAGGTGGACAATATAAAAGGCCTTTTCGAGGGGATAGAGAGGATTATTGGGATCTCCCTGGAGAGAATCATCATGGTCGCTCAGTCTAGGTATACCTCGGAATATATAAAACGGTTCATGCCCTCGGGGGTTCGACTCTTCGTCAACCGAAACCTGCATAGGCTTCCCGGACGGCGGCTCGCCTTTATCCTCCCTTCTTATTTGGGCAGGATGATGGGATACGGTGCCGCTAAGCTCCTGCACAGCGATTATAAAAATTACATGGTGATGAAGGTGACCGACCCCTGGTATCTTCCTCTCTATCTGGGCAACATCAGAGGCGTGACCGATGCGTTGGTTGCCAAGGTGGGCACGGGGGTATACCTCAAGATTGGGCCTGAGCAATATATAGTTACCACCAATACATCAGAAGCTGAGGAGGGGCTGAAAGGCAGGTTTGTCTACAGGGAGTATCATTCCAAAAGCGGGGATCTATCTTTAGAAAGGTGCTCCGGCTGTGGGGGTCCAATGGAACTTTCCCGCTACCGTTGGGATGTGAAAAGAGGAATCATCGAAGAAAGGAATAGCCACCAGCGCATGGCTCTCTTAGGTCCTGGAGAGCATGAAGCCATCTTTGATGAGCTTCAGGCGGAACTGGGAGAGGATATCACCCAAACCATCATCGAGGCGCAACAGCTCTTTGTCTCCACGGAACTTCTCACTTCCTGGAACGCCTTCGATTTCGCCACCCTTCAGAAGCAGATGGCATTCCGGGGAATGGGGAATTTAAGGGAGTTGGTGGCGGAAGGGGATAAAGTTAGGCTGCGCGTGGAGAATCCCTGCCTAATTGCCATGTTGGTGGGGATGACGCTAGGGCTTTATGAGATCTTCTATCGTAAGGCGGGAGATGCGCGTTGGGAAGTGGCTGAGGATGGGGACCTGAAAATCGAGGTATCCCCAAAATAAAGGTTTATAACTTTTCATCGATAAATAGGTTTTCCTTCAGTCGCCCATCTGGTATAAATCTTCTTGAAAAGCGATCTCCACAAACGGGGCGCCCGTTCCTCCTAGATGCCTGTTTCTTCGATGAGGATAAATCCAGAAAGGCGAATCTTATAAGAAGATGAAGCGAACCAGTCACCTAGACGCTTGCTCTTGAAAGCTAACTTCCGTCAGCGGCGGTGCCGCTGGATTCTTTTCTCTTGGGAGTTTCCTCACTCCCTCTTTTCTTGTTATCTGGGTCAGAGCCCCTTTCTCGCTTTATCTTACGAGTGATGTAAGCAATCGCCATGGTTGCCGCTATAAGTCCTAGGATAACCCACCCCACGCGGTTTATGATCATCTCTATGG
This sequence comes from Candidatus Geothermincola primus, assembly GCA_015711725.1. Taxonomy (GTDB): domain Bacteria; phylum Actinomycetota; class Geothermincolia; order Geothermincolales; family Geothermincolaceae; genus Geothermincola; species Geothermincola primus. The sequence continues at coordinate 2,325 of JACVIX010000175.1, forward strand.
TCATCCACCTGTTACCGAAAAAGTAGCCCACGGAAGTGAAGGCGATGGTATATACGATTATCGCCGGGGTGTCATATAAGAGGAATTTCCAGTAGGGCATGAGGTGGAGACCAGCGGTCAGGGGGATGAAGGCGTCCACCCCGGGAAGCAGCCTTCCGAAAAGCACGGTGACACCCCCGAATCGTTCGAAATAACGCAGCGAAATCTCCATCCCTCTTCTGGTCCGTGGACGGGAGGCTAACCTTTTTATAAGCGGGGTTCCCGAAGCTTTTCCGATGTGATAGCCTAGGGTATCGCCTATCAGGCATCCAGACAGCGCGGAGGCGCCCACCCAGAATACCATCAACCTTCCCTGAGCGGCGTAGAAGCTACCCAGAAGCAGAAGAACGGCGCCTGGAGCTACCCACCCGGTGACGAAATTGCTTTCCAAGAAGGTTCCCGCGAAGACAATGAGATAGCCGAAGTTAGAGAAGAAGGGCTCCAGGAAATTTATCAATCTCTGCACCAGTGATTCAATGGCCATCATCTTACATTAAATTCATCGCGGGATACAACTTATTCCTCGCGGAGCAAGGAATTCTCGTATTCCCACTCGAGGGGCACCTCGCTTCTCCGATAATTTCCAGAATAATTTCCAGACTAATTATATCCGCTGTTAACCCCATCAACTATTCATTCATTTGAGACGAGGTAAAACTTACGCTCTCGGGGAGGTGATAACGCGCTGGCGCCGCGGGTTTCTTGCCACCAGTGTTATCCATAACGATTTGGAGTTGATGCGTAAGTAGTTGATCCCCTTGTCTTGGATGAGGCGTCATTTTTTTAGCTCATCTGAATAGGCGCTTTGAGATTGGTTTTTATTTACATTATGTAATTAAATGAAGCGCTTGCGGATGGTGTGGCTTTTGCATGTGTGGAAAGGTAATATTGCGCGTAGTGATAGAATGAACGGAGGGAAAAGATTGTCGGCCTGGATACATTGTCCAAATGGTTAAAGGAGGGTTCTGATGCCAGATGAGCTCTATCTTCAGCTTCGCGATTTCTTGGACCGTCTCCCCGGGGGGTGTCCCGCCACCGAGAGCGGGGTGGAGTTGAAGCTCTTGCGCAAACTCTTCAGCCCCGAAGAGGCGGAGATGGCTATGCGCCTGCGACTATTTCCAGAACCGCCATCGGTGATCGCCGGACGTTGCGGTTTGACCGAGTCCCAGGCGGCGGAACGCCTGGAGGAGATGGCACGAAAAGGTTTGATCTTTAGGGTGCGTCGGGGAGATCAGGTTTTTTACCAGGCGCAGCAGTTCATCGTGGGCATCTACGAGTTCCACCTTAACCAAATCGACGAGGAGATGTCCGAGTTAATGGAGGAATACCTGCCTTATTTTAGGGACACCGGGGCAAGACAGTTCCGGGTGGTTCCCGTTGGATCCGCGGTGGATACCACCCCGGCGGTGGCAAGCTACGACCGAATAAAAGAATTGGTCAAGGATCAGGAGATCATCGCCGTGGCTCCCTGTATCTGCCGCAAGGAACAAGGACTTTTGGGTAAGGAATGCGCTCATACCTTGGAGACTTGCGTGACCTTCGGGGTGGCGGCGCAATATTATATCGAGAACGGCTTAGGGAGAATAATAAGCGTTGATGAGGCACTGGATCTCCTGCGCAAAGCCGAGGAGGAAGCCCTGGTTCTTCAGCCCACCAACGCCAAGGAGATCATCAACATCTGCATCTGCTGCGGCTGCTGTTGCGGGGTGCTGAGGGTTTTGAAGATGCAGGAGCGGCCAGCCGATTACGTGCAGACATCCTTCCAGGCTAAGATTGACCCTCGGCTCTGTTCCGGGTGCGGGACATGCATGGAGCGTTGCCAGATGGAGTCCATTCAGCAGTTGGAGGAGTCCATGCGGGTGGAGGAGGGTAGATGCATAGGTTGCGGTTTATGCGTCTCCACCTGCGAGCAAGGCGCCATCTCCCTGGTGCCCAAAACGGGCGTTTCCTCCCTGCCCGCCAGCTATCTGAACATGCTCTCCATGATCGCCTCTGAACAGGGAAAAGGTTTCGGAAAGCTCAACTGGATGATGAAAAGAACTACCATGCGGCGGTTCTTTAAGGTTGTGCCCATCCTTTATAAGACCCGTCTGGTCAAACCGGTGGCGGATCAGCTGGCCAAAAGGGGCTGGATCTGATCGAGCGCGAAAGCCGGAGAAAAGACAATCGGTAAAAAAGGGAGCGCACGCTCCCTTTTTTTCTGGCTCCCCGGGAGGGACTCGAACCCCCAACCTAGTGGTTAACAGCCACCCGCTCTACCGGTTGAGCTACCGGGGAATGTCGCTCAAACGGGTTAAATCGCTATTCCCATTAAATATTCTAAAATATTACCATATCCTTATCATATCCGCGTTTCACATGTATTATATCATCAAATAACATCCATATAATCCCTGATGGTTCACGATAACGTCATCGGCACAAAGTTGAATTATAGGGTAAGATGGATGAAGGAACAAGAGCTTTTCTATGGGATGGATCCAGGAAACTCATTGCTCAATGGGAAATACCATTGATGGAAATTGGGGAAACGTAACCCACCTTTGACTGCATTCGCATGGCGGACAATATATAAAAAGGATTTATTATGGAACAAGAGCTTTTCTATGGGATGGATCCAGGAGACTCATTCCTTTATGGGAACGATTATTAAGGCACACTGAAAATGTATAAACTTCTTGTTCACATTGGGATGGCGGGTTATACGAATAATATATATAGGTTATATATAGATATGTGGGGGAGAAAAGGTTGTCATAAGCAAGAAAAGATTGTCTTTGTTCCAATGGATGGGAATTTTAAGGGTTGGGGATTGGAAGAGCGAGGGATATCCAGGGAAGAAACCCAACCCATTTCTTTGCTGGGCCAAGTTTAGACGGAGGGAACCCCGTTATGAGCATATACGTGGCCAACTTCGATGACATCCCTAAGGAAGAGTTCCTCTTCCTTCCGGGCGCGCTGGAGGAGGTTTTCGAAACCGGAGTCGCTTGGATGGGGACGGTTCCCCATCCCCCGGAGGCGCTGGATTCCTGGAGAAATCAGTTCCTGGCGGATAAGTTCCTCCGGGAGCTCCTCTCTGTGGAGATACCCCAAAAGGGAAAGTTACTGGGCGTGACCGGCGTGGATCTGTATACTCATGGCCTTAATTTCGTTTTCGGTCAGGCGGCTATGGGTGGAAAGGCCTGCTTGATCTCGGTGATACGCCTAGATCCCCGCTTCTATGGACAAATTATGGACCGCGAGTTATTTGCCCAAAGGGTGATAAAAGAGGCGGTGCACGAGCTGGGTCATTGTTACGGCCTTGAACATTGCCGGGATCGAACCTGCGTTATGTGTTTCTCTAATAGCCTTCGGGACACCGACGCGAAAGGAAAAAATTTCTGCCGGA
>JACVIX010000176.1 GCA_015711725.1 Candidatus Geothermincola primus
GTTGATAACGCATCCTCGCACCCCCGAGCGCGCACACTCATTCACCAAGTCGGGCACCGTCTCCGGCGGCGTGGAAATGATAGTAAGGTCCACTTCCCCGGGAATAGCACTGATGCTGGGATAGCATGTAATTCCCAGGATTTCCTTATAACGGGGATTGACCGGGTACACTTCTCCTTGAAACCCTATCTCCTGAATGGAACGGAGAAAGAGACTGCCGAAACTGTCCATGCGCTGGGATACACCCACGATGGCTATTGTCCTGGGATGGAAGATCCTGTCGATGGTCGAGAAGAGAGGCTCAGCTGACGCCATCGCTGGTCTGTCTCTCGCCGGGTAGAGGTGGACAGACACGGAGAGTCCGGGGGCGGTATTCGTACTGCTTTATCGCCTTCTCGTAGACTTCTATGGTGCTCATGCTGATCCTCGTCCAGTCGTAGCGATCCCCGATGAAATCGCGGGCGTCGGAGGTGAGACGGGATGAGAGCTGAGCGTCGCTGAGAACCCTGATCATCGCTTCCGCCAGGGAAGAGGGATCTCCAGGGGTGAACTTCAGGCCAGTGGCCTCATGCACCACGATCTCCTTGAGTCCCCCAGTATCCGCCACGATAACCGGCGAACCCGCCACCATCGCCTCCAAAACCACCATGCCGAAGGGCTCATAGAGGGAAGGGACTACGGTCAAATCCGCGCACTTATAAAATCCTATAAGGGTCTTTGAGTCCACGTATCCCAGGAACTTTACCTGTTTATCCAGCCCACTCTCCTCGGTCATAGCCACGAGCTTACGGGCATGAGGCCCGGTTCCCACCACCAGGAACTTCACCCCGGGAATCTCCTCCAGAACCTGAGGCATGGCCTCTATCACCGTCTGCACGCCTTTCTCATATACCAGTCTTCCCACAAAAAGAACCATGCGCTCGTTTTGATCCAAGTACTTCTTCCTGATGCGGGAAGTGGCCACATCCCTTCGGAACTCATCCAGCGCGATGCCATTTGGGATGACATCCACCTTGTCGTGGGGAAGCTCAAAAATCTTCAGCACCTCGTCTCGCATATAGTTGCTGCAGCAGATGGTGCGCACGCTCTCAAAGGTAAGCCACCACTCCACTTGATGAATTATCTTTTGCATGGTACCCGGGAGATGCCCTTGATGTCTTCCATATTCGGTAGCGTGAATGGTGGCCACCAGAGGGATGCGATAAGCGTGCTTGAGGGCGATAGCCGCATGCGCCACCAGCCAATCGTGGGCGTGAATCACGTGCACCTTGCCGATGCGCTCATTGATAAGGGGAATGGCCTTTTCCAGCAGAGCCACATTGAACTGAAGGGTCCAAGGCACCCAATCCTCCTGTGGGATTTCCGGCGGGTATAGGGGGACGCGGTGGACATGAACCCCCTCCGCATATTCGTAATCCGGGGCATCGGGAACATCTTTAGTTACAACATGTAGTTTTACGCCATGTCTCACAAGATTGGTCGCCAGTTTGTGCACATGCGTCCCCAACCCTCCCACTATGCGTGGTGGGTACTCCCATGACAATAAAAGAATATTCATAAAGCTCCCATTCTGACCCGTTGATTTTCGAAAAGCATAAACATTTTATAAAAAATAATTGATGATGACAAGACACAAGATTCATTAAATTACATGGCCTTTTCCGGGTCGAACCGCCGTTTCCGCAATAGCACGCCAACCCCGCTCAACAACTTGTAATCGCTTTGACCCCAGAGATGAAACAGCCCGTTAGAGGCAAACTGACTTCACTTTTACGATAAGCGGGGGCTTCGGGAAAAAACAGAAATTCTATCGCTTTAATCTCCACCAATCTCCGCTCATTTTAAAGATTATCTGAGCGCTCAGGGAACGGAGGATAATTGTAAGGTCATGACGCGATTTTTTCCTCCATTGGCAAGGCGTCGGCATCGCAAGAACTGGAAACCATCCTGCGTCGCCTTTAGGGTAATACGCTTGTGCCCGCCTTCCGCCAAATCACTCCGCACGCCAGGGACCCTTTCTCGAATACAACCTTGAATCTTACCGAAGCGCGGACAAGAGGAAATCCTCCCAAGCCACTTGACCGCTTAAGTGGTCGTTGAAATCCTTGATCATCACGTACATCCAATACAACCCATAGATGCCACAGGTGATGATGGAGAGGATCAGAAAGACCACGAAATCCCTCTGGGGGATGCTGGGATAAGCCTGGCCCGCCTCGCCCGCCAGGCCCAGTTTGGCCAGCGCGGCGCTCATCAAGGTGAAGAACTGCGCCTCCACGTCGTCATGCTCCCGATAGTCCTCCATCAATAGGTAGTAAAGAATCCATGCGCCAATGCCGGTGAAGATGCAGATGAGCAGCCAGATTACTGCTCCCCGCTCCGCGGCGCGTATGATCATACGGTTCTTAAGTTGTTCCAGACACGCCAGTTCCTCCTGGATTAGCCCCTCTCGGCCTGCCGCTTTCGCCTTTAATTGCTGGATGGCCGTGTCCGCCACCCCCGCCATCCGCTTGAAGTGCTCGTCCCGTCTCTGAACCAGTTTATAAATTATATAAATTCCGTAAACGCCACAGGTAACCAGAGAGAGCAGGATAGCCGTTCCCGGATCGGTCATCCAGTCGGTAGTCACCCTTTGGGATACGAAGAATTCCAAGTTTGCTTGGGGATAGTAGGGGGATTGCTGATAAGGCGTCCCATAGGGTGACTGAGGATATCCTGGCTGCCCATATGAATATGGATACGGTGGAGGTGAACCCTGCATTGAACGTCTCCTTTCCTCGTTTTACCTTGTCGCGTCAAATCCCCTCAGCAATAAATTCCTGACATGAAAATAGTCATCTCTTATCGAGCAAACCCAGGCAATCTGAGCATTTCCACCCTTCAACATCAAACGTTGGCGCCGAAAAAAACCAGTTTCGCCACCCAGGCGGCGATGAACAAGGCAAGCAGAGACCAAGGAAACCATCTCCTCGCCCGAGGAGAAACATATATTTCCACGCGCTTACCTGTGACGATCGGAAAGGTTAAACCCAAAAGAGAGCCGATCAAGACGAAAAATATAAATGGACCCAGCAGATGATAATAGAACGCATCCTGGAGGCGCAGATGGGCGCAAGCAATCATGCTCCTGGTCATTCCGCAGAAAAGGCAGGGGATACCGGTGACCCGTCGAAAGACACAGAAGCCGAAATTGATATCCGTAAGCCCACTTACATAAGGATAAAGATAACAAAGGGCCAGTATCCAGGATAGGACAAGAAATAATAGGAACTCTTTTCTCCTGAGCAGAGGTTTATCAGCTGGAGAAAAGCGCACGCTAAAACTACCTCTATCCCAATACCTGATCAGCCTGTCCGTCATTATTCGGCTGCCTGTCAATTCACCTGCGAATTCCAAGAAATCCCCCTCAAGCGCTCGCTCCCGCATAAACACTTAATAAAAGGTTAACATCCTTTCTTTTGTACAACAAGAAAGCCTTCCCACACTTTCCTAGATATTCTCCGACACCAGCGTTTCCAAAGGGATTGGCGATCGCCGACATCTCTTGGTTGGGGATAAAGAAGGCGCTAGAAAAAGAGTGCGGCGGGTTTCCAAAGGGATTGGCGATCGCCGACTTTATTTGATCCGACAAAATAATCATACTGCCCGAAACGCCATACATATAAAATGCCGCTAAAATGCCGCTTCCTACTCACCCAGCCGACTTTTAGAAATTTTCCTTGGATTTACCGCGTCTCTGCTTACCGGTTCACTCCCTTACCCACTCTCATGTACGCGACGGACCACAATCAATGAAGTAAGATCGTCACCCCAACGGTAAGGGCGGTAACGATCAGAATGGCAAGTAAGTCGCCGGCGCGCAGACGGGTAACGCGATAACTGGTTCTTTTTCTTCCTTCCCCGTAACACCGGCTGGCCATCGCCACCGAGAGACTTTCCGCCTCCCGAAAACAAGCCACAAAAAGGGGGAGGATCAGGGGAAAGAGGCTGCGCGCCCTTCTCATGGGTTTTTTGGAGTCGAGATTAGCGCCCCGGGAAAGCTGGGAGATGGAGATCTCCTCCGCCCGCTCCAGCAAAACGGGCAGAAAGCGGAAGGAGAGGGTGAGCACCATGGCTATCCGATCCACCGGCAGTCTGAATAACCGGAGGGGACTCATCAGCGTTGAGAAACCCTTAAGCAGTTCGGTGGGCGGGGTAGTCAGGGTGAGCAAGGAAATTATCAGGGTGAGCAAGATGATGCGCAGGGAATAGAAGAGGCCATTGGTTAAACCTGCGTTGGTTATTTCGATAGGTCCAAATTTCCAGATTACCTTTCCCGGGGCAAAAAGCAGCTGCACTAAAGCGGTTATCGCCAGAATAACCATGATGGAACGAAGGCCACTTAGAACCTGCAGCGGGGGCAACGCGCTTAAAAAGACGATAGTAAAAATCATCAGAGTGAATATTAACAAACTGTAAGGAGAATTCACCAATAATACCCCCAACATCAGCAGAAGGGCGCATAGAATCTTCACCACCCCCTCCAGGGAATGAATGGGTGATTCGATGGGATAATACCTTCCTATCTGTATATGACTGAACAGTTTCAAACCCTCATCTCCTGTTTCTTCAGTTCATAATCCTTTTAATTCTTAATGACCTATCGCCGTAAAAATCGTCCTATGGGTATATCCGATCAAGCTTTTCCCGGCGTTTCTTCCCCTTTAAAGTAAAAGAATGTGGATCTTGGAGCGATAGTTTCTATCGTCTTTCATTAGCTTTTTAACCAACCTCCCACTCTTCATACCTCTTTTTTCCCACGGTCACCTTCACCTCCAAACTCCTCTCGCTTCGTCGCTTAGACTCAAGCGCTTCTTTTCAAAACATGAATGGCTGTAAATTTATCCAGCGCTAGCTGATACCAGTTAATTGGCTGACGGTAAATTTTTCATCCTGTTACTTCTTGTGCGCGGACATCTGAGAAATTTACCCTCATCCGCGAACTCATCCCCTGCTTCTTTCCTCCAAAACGCGTAATATCTCCTCCGCCAAAGTTTCCGGGTCCTTCAGACTTGGCTCAATGGGATAACCAGCGTCACGCATCTTCGACTGCACCACCACCAGCGAGGGAGCTTGATAGCCCGCCTCGTCCAACGTACTCAATTCGGTCAAGATATCACTTGTTTCGCCCCACGCGGTCACATTCCCCCTTGAGAGCACGGCCATCCGCTGCGTCAACCACCCCAGATCCTCCAGCTCATGAGTGACTATCACCACTCCCACCCCTTCCTCCTTCAGTTCCTCCACCAACCTGAAGAGTGCCGTTCTTCCCTCCATGTCCATCCCTGAAGCGGTTTCATCCAGCAAGAGATAGCTAGGTTCCATAGCAAGGACGCCTGCTAGGGCAACTCGCTTTTGTTCCCCCATGCTCAACGAAAGGGGATTGCGCGAGCGCAGTGCTTGGAAATCCAATCCCACCCTTTCCATCGCCATCTTAGCCTTCTCCATCGCCTTCGTCCCCTCCCATCCCAGATTCTTAGGGCCGAAGGTCACATCCTTCTCCACCGTCTCGGCGAAGAGATGATTCTGAGGATTCTGCATCACCAGCCCCACATGTCGGCGTAGCGCTCGCAGTTCCCTGGGAAACTCCAGCTCCCTTCCGTCCAGGATGATTCTTCCCTCGGAGGGGGCCAGGATTCCCTTGATAATATGGAGCAAAGTGGATTTGCCAGAGCCGGT
>MU158468.1:0-4933 GCA_015711725.1 Candidatus Geothermincola primus
AAAAACACATTGGGAAGTTGTCTTTTGGCGATGCCAGGCTGAAAGTAAGGGAAAACGTGTCGGAGGGTTGTCGTCACGCGATGCCGAGCTGATGGGGGAAAACTCGTCGGAAGGTTGTCTTTTGGCGATGCCAGGCTGAAAGTAAGGGAAAACGGCTCGTAGGAAAATTGTCGTCACGCGATGCCGAGCTGAAGTGAGAATGGCTATAAAGCGGGGGCGTATAAACCGGGGTTAACTAATCTAATTATTCGCAAAACCAGCCACGTTTCGGGCGCAAGGGTTTCCGCGTATCCTTGGTGAAAACGCGGAGGTTGAGACCAGATAGCGCCAAAGCGAATGCCCTCGAGCATGGATTGAAAGTTTCGCCGGGATTTACATGTATCAGCGGAAGTCCATGGTCAGACCGCCTCCGCTTCGGCTGAAAGTGATGCCTGGGAAAAGGGCTTGAGAGAAAGATAGATTACATGGCACCAACACCTATTGACAAAATGGAAAAGAGGCTCCTCGACTTCATCGAGGAGGAGAGGAAAGAGACCTTTAAACAGTTGCGGGAGCTTTACCGGCTTCCCATAGAAGAGCGGGTGGAGAGAGGGGAATGCATTACCGATCTGCGCCTGTTGCAGAGGAATGAAGAGGCAGTCCTCTTCGAGGTGGAGGATAACCTCTCCCGCTTCCGCACCGGCGACCTAGTCTACTTGGGCGACGGTATAAACGTAGAGGATGGTTTGAAGTGCGTCTTTACCAACTACGACCCGGTGAATAAGTTATTGCGTCTCACCTTAGAATCGCCCCGATCGTACTGGGAATCCGAACTTACACAGGGCAAAGCTTATGTCTTGGACAAAAGGGAGATGGACACCTTCCCCCTAAGGACTGAAGCCGTCAAGATGGCATTTTCCCAGGACGATTTCTCTTATGCGGGCAGGGTGATATCCCTCAAGGAGAAGCCATTACGAATAGCCTCGCCTGAAAATGCCAAAAAACTTCTCCCCGAGCTTGGTTTGGATTCCTCCCAGGAGAAAGCCTTCCTCACCGCCTACACCACCTCCCCGGCGCTGATCCAGGGGCCCCCGGGAACGGGAAAGACCCTGCTCCTTGCCAAGCTGGCGAAATTTCTGGCGGAAGAAGACCGCTGCAAGGTGCTCATTTGCTGCTTCACCCATAGGTCCATCAACAACGCCCTCAACAAAGTGGTCTCCCTGGGGTTTGACCGCGTCTTCAAAATATCAAAGCCCTATTATGTTGATGACCTGGACGATAGCATCCAATGGGAGGAGAAATGGCACGATCTTCATCTTCCCCCGTATACGAGCTCATACATATTGGGCGCCACCCCTTATGCGGCTTTCAATGTCGCGGGGAAGCTTTCCTTCGACGCGGTCATCTTCGACGAGGCGGGGCAGCTCACCCTGGACCTCGCCCTCATGGGGATGATCTGCGCCGAGCGTCTCATCTTCATCGGGGACCACCAGCAGATGGCACCCGTCTTGGTGGCCAACCATAAGGACGAGCTGGTTCGCCGATCCGTGTTTGAGCACCTCATGCAGGCTTACCCCGCCACCATGTTGGAATTAACCTACCGCATGAATCAAGAACTCTGCCACTTCCCCTCGAAATATTTCTACCAGGGACGCCTCCAGCCCACGGAAAAAGCCAGGGGTCGCACTCTCTCCCTGGGGGGTAGCGAAGCCTTCTCCGACATATTAGACCCCCAGAAACCCTCCGTTTTCGTGGAGATAAACCATTGGGGTAAGAAGATGCGCTCCCCGGAAGAGGCCAAACTGGTGGCTCATCTGGTGCTGGAGCTGGTGAGCAGTCACCGTATTGCCCCCGAGGAAATCGCCGTGATCACCCCTTTTCGGGCTCAGGCGAGGGAAATCCGCGTGAAGCTGGCTCATCTAGCGAGGAAGAAGGGGGTTAGCATAGGCGATGAACTGGTGGTCGACACGGTGGAGCGCATCCAAGGCCAGGAACGCGAGGTGGTGATCATCTCCTTTGCCTCCAGCAACCCCGTATACCTCGAGAGTATGGTGGAATTCTACTTCAAGCCCAACCGTCTCAACGTCTCCATTACCCGGGCTCGAGTGAAAAGGATAATGGTGGGAAGCAAGCGCATTTTAGAGATAAGACCCAGCGGAAAGGCTGAGCGGGAGATGGTGAAAGTATTCTGCGACCTTTTTCAAATGACCCCCAGGCTGGATTATACCGAGAAGGTGGGGGAGCTTGAATAGACAAGCCCTGGATGATTCGCCTAATTTTTTCGATTTGTCATTTTAAGGCCGGTTGCAATAACTTGATATTGCAGCGATAAGCGTGTGAATCCATTTCCTGCCATGCCTCCCTCATACCGAAGAGCATGACTTGGTCGTCCTCGCCGCATTCGATTTCTCTATGAGATCCTCAAGTAAAAGATATAAATAAGAAAAATATATATCCATATAGCGCTTCTTGTCCTTTAGCGCTTCTTGTTTCAACGGTCTCCCCTTTCCATTGCAACCTGGCGGTGGCGAGTACGAGACAGAAGGTGACATTTGGATAAAAACATTGTTACCTAGATGCCACGCGGGCGGGAGAACGGCGTTTGCCGTGGTCTCTTATGACGATTTTTTGCGGGCGCGGGGACCGGTCTCCCTCACCCAGATTATCACCACCACGATGGCTAGGGCACCCAGCGCCGCTAAAAACACTATGGCCCAGCGGTAGTCGGGAATCCCCTCCGCGGTCTGACGCTTGAAGATCTCCATGAGCAAGGGTATGGCGAAGGACCCTATGCTTCCTATAGCCATGAGGGTGCCCACGGCGGAGCCGGCTAGCCGCGGCCCTATCTCTTCCATCTCCCCGGTGATGGTGAAGGTCACTGGCAGGGCAGCCAGAAGGAAGAAGCCCAGAAGGGCGCCGGCGACCACGTCAACCGGCTTATTGCCCACATATCCCATGAGGAACATCATGGGGATGGGAACCAGGCCTGCCAGGATGAGGAAGGGCTTGCGCAGCCCCAGCTTCTCGGATACCCCCGGGAGTATAGCCGCTCCCACGATGCCGCCGACAATCAAGGCGGTGGCCACGGAGGCGGCGAACTTGGTGGTAAATCCGTGGAAGGTAATGATCTTCTCCATGGTCACCGCCATCCCCATATAGATGCCATAGCCCACCAAGGAGACGGTGGCCAGGGCGCGGAAGACGGAAGAGCCCATGAAGCGGCGCAGGGACTCCATCACCCCCAGCTTTACCTCCTCGGGCATGGGACCGGAAGGGGTGGGGGGGTCCTCCCTAGCCAGGAGGAAGAAGAGCGCCGTAGAGGCGGCCATGACCACGGCGAAGGTGGTGAGCACCCGGTTAAGTCCCGCCTGGATAATAGCCAAATTCCCCATTTCCGCCGCGTCCTCTGGAATGCCGGCGATGGAGGTGACCAAAAGATAAGCGGCGGCGGTCCCCAGGTAGAAGAACATGGTGGCGAGGCCGATGCCCAGAGCCCTATCCTTCTCCCGGAACCACTTGATGGGCATCTTGGACATATTGGTGACGATGAAAACCCCACCTGCGCCGGTGATGGCCTGGCATACCAGATATATCCAGTACTGAGCGGCGCCGGAATCCACCACATGGGGCACCACCGCACGAATGATGCCCATAACCGAGCATACCACCGCCCCCATCCCGGCGGCGAACTTAAAGCCCCGGCGATCGGCCAAATCACCGGCGTAGGAGCCGATGAAGACGAACATCAAGGGCCCGATCAACGCCAGCGCCCGGATGGCGGTGGAGCCCATGCCCAGAGCGGCCTGCACGTCCGACTCGATGGGGGCGAAGCTCAGCCACAGAACCGCCTGGGCCACCAGTATGATCCCATATACCAGAAGCACCACCCAGCGGTATCCGTACTGGCGGTACTCCCCCGAAACATTTTCCTCTCCCACTTCCTCTCCTCCTTTCCAAACCTCTCGGACGGCTCCCTTCTTATCAAACTTCTCAGACGGCTCATTTCTAATACCTAAACGGCCTTACGAGAAGAGCTTTTTTCTAATTTTCCGCTCGTTCTGTATTTTTCCCTTTACTGCCTTTCTTAACTTTTTTCCCTTTTTTCCCTTCCGCCTTTCCTTACCTTCTTACTTTTCTTCCTCTAACGTTTTTCTTTTTTACTACCTTTTTACGGGCGGTCTTTCCCGCGATCCGCCTAAAAGCTCCGCCAGCTCATGGGGAGAACAGTGGAGCATATCCCCGGGCATGGTGCACTTCAACGCGCACATGGCGCTTCCCATCCGAAGCCCCAAGCTTAAATCATCTCGCAGGATGCCATAGATGTAGCCGGCGGCGAAGGCGTCTCTCCCTCCCACCCAGCCCACGTAATTCAACTGGAAATCCCTTCCTCGACGCGTCCGCTTTCCATCCCAGAAAAGGGCTTGGAAACGCGCGCGGTCCACGGTGATGTCCCGGAGCATGGTCAGCGCCACGGATCTGCAACCGTAGCGTTTCCCCACCCGGCGGGCGAGTTCCTCTTCGTCCGCGCCTTCCACGCTCAAGATGACGCGGCAGTCCACATCGGAGAGGATCAGATGCTCGGCTAACTCCAGCGCGGGCTCGAGTCCTCGCCGCGCCTCCTCTCTTCCCCACAGTTGGCTCCGGTAGTTGATGTCGAAACTGGTGGAGACGCCGGCGCGACGCGCCTCCTCAAGTCCCTCCAACATCAGCGCCCGACACTCCGCGGAAATAGCGGCGGTGATGCCGGTGGTATGGAAATGGTGGCATTCCTTCAATACTCGCTCCCAATCCACGTCGCCGGGGGCAAGCAGAGAAGTGGCTGAGTAAGCGCGGTCATAAACCACCAAACCCTGACGGGGATGGCTTCCCGCCTCGTAGAAATATAGGCCCATTCTCCCCTCTCCCCTCCACATCACCTTCTCCGTCCCCACGCCCGCTTTCCTCATCTCTTCCC
>MU158468.1:4943-5625 GCA_015711725.1 Candidatus Geothermincola primus
ATGCCAGCCATCCCGGCTCGCTTTGGGGCAGGGCAGTGAGCACGGAGGTCTCCACGCCTAGGCAGGCCAAAGCGTCGGCCAGGTTGAGCTCCGCTCCCCCCAGGTAAATGTCGAGAGCGCTAGCCTGGCGCAGACGCTAGTGGCCGGGAGGGGAGAGCCTGAGCAGGACTTCCCTAAAAACCAGTACCTTCTTCCCCACATCTCCCTCAATTATATTTTTCATCGGCCACCCCCCGACGAACCTACCATCCTTATCTCTTCGCCTCTTTCGCCAGCTTCGTCAGCCAGACCGCTCTGGATTTTAACTCCTCCCAGTTCCCCTTTCCCACCGCCTCCCGATTCACCAGGGCTTCGCCCACGCCCACTGCCAGAGCGCCGGCCTGGAGGAAATCCGCTATGTTATCCTGTTTTATACCCCCAGTGGGGATGAGAGGCACCCCGGGAAAGAGAATCGACAGCTGACGCAGGTATCCAGGCCCCAGAAGGGTGGCGGGAAATATCTTCACCGCAGGAGCTCCGAGCTTTTAGGCAAGGTGGACCTCGCTCGGGGAAAGAGCTCCCGGTATCACCGTGATCCCCCATTTTAGGCATTCCTCGATGACCTCCGGGATAACCGCCGGGGATCCCACGAACTCCGCGCCGGCTTCAATCAACTCTCCCCCGGTAACCGCGTCCAACACCG
>JACVIX010000179.1 GCA_015711725.1 Candidatus Geothermincola primus
GAAAACCGACCGTTATCTCCCGGAGATTTTCCACTATCGTTCTCTCTATTCCTCGCCATGGGGTTCCCTCCAACCATCGGCGCGCTTCCTTTGGGAAAAATAAAATCGAACCATATTATACGGTATGTGATAACTTCTCCCGCATCCAGTCAACCTCAGGACTAAGCCAAACAAACGGTCTGTCCGGGAAGGCGAAACAAACATTCCACTAAATTACATTATGTAATTTCAATTTTCACGCCACTTCCGTACTCTCCCTATCCCTTCCCTTTTCTCCGCGAATTTGTGGCGGAAGACCGCTGAAAGAACATCGCCTCTCGGATATCGCGTCTTATTCCCCTCATCGCGTAGCGGCAACACGCATTGAAAACCAAACCGCGGGCGGGAAAGAATAGGAACCATCCACTCTCATCAAGATAAGCCGGGAAACATGACGCGTAGCCCCCAGCTTGCCCCGGAGGGACGGTGATCCCGCATCGGCTCTCATCCTCGTTTAAGCATACAATTCCAGCGGCTCCCTGCCTTGGTCCGCGCTCTCACCCACCGGATGAGCGAGAGGGGCGAGAGCGATGACTGGGGTATGGGCTCTGACTCTTCTCGCCGGCGCCTGGGGATGGTCCCCTCCATTCAGCGAGCGCGCAATTATCGCCACCGCCGGAATTACCGCCAGATGCTTCCTGCCCAAATGCGGCCAGACTTCCGCGACGTTCACCCTGGTGGGAAAGATAGGCTCCCCGGGATAGGAATAGCTGATCTCCAAGCCTATCCTTCGGTTCCGCGTCGCCTCAGGCAACCTCCCTGCGGTCCCCCCTGTAGTCCTTATTTGACGGGCGCACACTTTGCTTTCCACGGAACCGTATTCTCCCCTTGTCATCTCTCTCACCCCCTTTCAAGATATTTTCGCTGGAAAACCCGCTTATCACTTGTGACTTCACGGCCGCTTCAAGCCTAAAACCTCGCTCGAGCGCCTTCATCCTCGACTTTAAAAACATAGACATTACGAGTCGCCAAAGATATATGAAGAGATTTCATACACGAAGGTGCCATTTTATAGACGACCGCTCCTTCACAGACCCGCGCGCACATTCGCCAACTTTCACCAATAAAAATCCTCTCTTTTCAAAAGAAGGACGATCAGTTTCTAGCTAGCGCTTTAAAGGATAAGCTTTATTAAAATGACCGCATGTTCATTATTATTTTAAACTAACCTTTAATTCGTGTCAATTGCCCTTTTATACTGGATATTCATGATTGACCGTATGGTCATTTAAATCCTTCTATCTAATGTTTTCGACCGACAAAGGGTCTTTTCTTCGCCCCTCCAAGCGGGATTTCAGCGGTATATTTTGTTTTGGGGATTCGCCTGTCTTTCTCCTGTTAAGTATCTTCTCCGGTACGTGAGCCTATTTTGCGCTGAAGGAGAGGTTCACCGCAGCGGGTCTATGTAGTATCCTTTCCCTGTGAGGGCAATCTAGCATTATAAGAAGGAGAAAAAGGAGAATGGAGCGAGACCAGGCGTTGCGGCTTTTAAGGGAACATCTTACCTCCCCTAATCTGATAAAACACTCTCTAGCCACCGAGGCCATCCTGCGCTCTCTGGCAGGACGCTTGGGGGAGGATCAGGATCTCTGGGGAATAGTGGGCCTTCTCCACGATTTGGACTTGGAGCTGGTGGAAAACGACATGTCCATTCACGGTCTGAAGACCACGGAGATACTGGAAGGAAAGGAACTGCCCCAGGAGGCCCTGGAGGCTATCAGGATGCATAACGCCGAAGGCTTGGGTTTGGGGGAACGCTCCACCCTCTTCCAGCATGCTCTGGCCGCCTCCGAGACCATCACCGGGCTGATCGTCGCCACCGCCCTGGTACTGCCCAGCAAACGTCTGGAGGATGTCAAAGCCAGCTCGGTGCGCAAGCGCATGAAGGAGAAAGCCTTCGCCCGGGGAGCGCGGCGGGAGGTGATTATGGAATGCGAAAAGGCGGGGGTTCCCCTGGAGGAGTTTATCGATCTCTCCCTCGAGGCTATGAAAGAGATCTCCGAGGAGCTAGGACTTTAAGCGGCGCCCATCGGCTGCGAGGTTCGGCAATTTCAATCTGTGAAAATATCTGGTTTTGGATGGTGAGATTATCCTCCAATGGGGCGGGGGCTTTCGCCTTAGCCCTTGAACCATTCTACAAAGAGGAGCTTGTGGGTTCCTCGATAAAGCCTTTTTTTCGCGTCCACTCGCGCTTCATTAAAGCCCTCTCTCCGCGGCTCGCATAGGCTCGCATATCATGAAGGGGTATGATCCTCTACTATCTCCTCCAGCAGGGCGACCGCCAGGGCGGCCATACCCTCCTTTCTGCCTACGAATCCCATCCCCTCGGTGGTGGTGGCTTTGACGCTCACCTGTCCCTCGTTTATCCCCATGGCTTCCGCCAGAAGACGTTCCATCTCCTCCCGATAGGGGGATAGCCTGGGCTCTTGGGCCATAACCACCGCGTCCACGTTGATTATGCGATACCCCTTCCCCGCTACCCTGCCCGCCACATCTCGGAGCAAACTCACACTGGAGATGTCTTTATAAGCGGGGTCGGTGTCGGGGAAGAGCCGGCCTATATCTCCCAGACCTGCCGCTCCTAACAGCGCGTCCATGATGGCGTGGGTAAGCACGTCCGCGTCGGAATGGCCCTCCAGCCCCCTATCGTAGGGAACCTCCACCCCACCGACGATCAGAGGCCGACCCCGAGCCAACGCGTGGGCGTCCATGCCAACCCCGACCCTCAACGCTGGCTCTCCTCTTTCATAAGGGAGAGCAGGGCTTGGGCAATGACCAGATCTTCGGGATAGGTTATCTTGATATTGCTCCGCTCCCCTTCCACCACTTTGATGGTATAGTTATACCTCTCCAGCAAAGCGGAGTCGTCGGTGGCTAGATAACCCTCCCGGGAAGCCCGGGTATGGGCGTCCCGCAAGGCTTCGAAGCGAAAGGCCTGAGGGGTCTGTACCTGTCTCAACCGGGAGCGTTCATGGGTCCTGACCACCCGGTCGCTGCTGACTTCCTTGATCGTGTCCCTACAGGGCACGGCGGGAACCACCCCATCACAGTCCCCCAGCGCCGCCATGGTTCGTTCGAAAAGGTCAGGGCTCGCCAGAGGACGCGCCCCATCGTGAACCACCACTCTTCTCACTCCCCTGGGAAGAGTTTTTAACGCATTGTAAACAGAATATTGTCTTTGGCTGCCCCCCGCTTCCACCGTTACGGTTTTCTTCAGTGGATAGCGGGGAAGCATCTCCTCCTTGATCCATTCCACGTCCTCGGAATTGACCACAATCACCACTCGGTCCACCGAGGGACATCTCTCCAGGGCGAGTAAGCTGTGAACCAGGATGGGCAAACCATCCAGCTCCAAATACTGTTTCCCTAAAACCTCGCCGAAACGGGTACCGTACCCCGCCGCGGCGACGATCGCGCTGAATTTCAGTTAACTCACTCCTTATCCTTCAAGCTGGCGAAGATCATTCTTCCCGCCGGAGTCTGTAAGACGCTGGTCACCAAGGCGCCCACCTTCTTTCCAACCAGGCGCTTCCCTCCTTCCACCACCACCATGGTGCCATCATCTAGATAGCCTACCCCCTGATTGGGCTCTTTTCCCTCTTTCAACAGCGTGATGTTGATCTCCTCGCCAGGCAACACCACCGGTTTTAAGGCGTTAGCCAGTTCGTTGATATTGAGCACCCGGGCACCCTGTAGCTCAGCCACTTTGTTCAGATTGAAGTCGTTGGTGAGTATGGGGAGGTTTAGGTGTTTGGCCAGGGTGACGAGTTTGGAGTCCACATCCGGCAGTTCGGGATAGTCCTGGTTCTCGATTATCACCTCAACTCGGTTCTGCCTTTGCAGGTTATTGAGGATATCCAATCCTCTTCTTCCTCGGCTCCTCTTCAATGGATCCTCTGAGTCAGCGATGGCCTGGAGCTCGTTGAGAACGAAGCGCGGGACGACGAGAGTGCCCTCTAAGAAACCGCTGTGGCAGATGTCCACGATTCTTCCGTCTATGACCACGCTGGTGTCCAGGACCTTGGCGGACCGGTACTTTTCCTCCTCCTCAGCCGCCATCGGGGAGTGATGGCGTGGCCTGAAGATTTCCAGTAACTCGTCCTTCTTCTGCACCGCCACCACGTATCCCACCACCCCAAAAATGACATAGAGCAGCAGGGCGAAGACCCATCCGGGATAGGAGCGGAAAAGCACGATGGAGGGAAGGAAGGCGATGAGAAAGCCGGCGATGATACCCATGACCCCGAACATCAGTTCGTATCCGGGAACATCTTGGATGGCGTGTTCGAAACGGTTGAGCAGTCTGGCCACATATCTGCCGAAAACCCCTCCGATGACATAACCTAGACCTACGAGGACGATAATAGGAACGATAAAGCCGACAAAATGATAGTCGGGGTTCACGTTCTGCAGATAGTTGTCCCGAACCAGTTCGCCGATCTCATAACCGCCCATCCCCCCAGCCAGCATGAAGATAAGGCGGATGGCAAGAACAACCATTGCTTCACTATCTCCCTATGGAGCTTTCACCTCCTTTCCTTTATTTTCCTTCATTCCGTCAAGATATTTCCACCACCTACGCCAACATATTTCCACCACACAATTAAATTGCGCCTCTAAGACGACGGACTACATCTAACTGGATGGGCACTATTCAACCATCAATCTATTCCCCGCTTGACCGCGTCGACCTACTTCCGGGCGCGCGCACTCCACTCAAGGTTATTTTCGGCAATTGAACCTCTTCCTGAAAGGGTCATTTAAACATTGACGGGAGATTAGGGGTGAATATCGACTGGGTATCCCCAAGATGAGATCTCTCCACGCGCTGAATCAGCTTTTACAGAAAGAGTTGTTGATCATGGCCAGAGCCTTTTCCTTGTCGCATTTGATGGCATAGGATATCTCGCTGACCAGGATATCTCTGGCTTGTTGCAACATCCTTTTCTCCCCCGCGGAAAGGCCTTTCTCCTGGTCTCGCAGGCTCAGGTTGCGAACCACCTCCGCCACCTGGTAGACGTCACCGCTCCTCAACTTATCATGGTTCTTCTTGTAGCGGTGATTCCAGTTGGAGGGCATGGGGGTCTGATCCTCCTGAAGAACTCTCATAACCTTGGTGACCTCTTTTTTGCTGATTACGCTGCGCAGCCCTATCTCCGCGGTTTGCTCGGTGGGGACCATCACCTTCAGATTTCCCTGCGACAGCCGAAGAACGAGATATTTCTTGACCTCTCCCTCCACTTTCCTCTCGTCGATACCCTCGACAACGCCTGCCCCGTGGAGTGGATAAACCACGACATCTCCTACGTTAAACAATTCCATCACCTCGTCCTTTAACCAGCGACTTGAAGTAGCGGACTCTGTTCTTGGGAGAACCTCGCGAGTAAATTACTTACAGGCAGATCAACCTATTCGAAATTCGAAATAATTTTATCACGAAAATCCCTCGATTTCAAATTATAGGGGTACTAACCATTCCATTATTTTCATGGACCTAGGCAACTATTGGTTGGCGCCGCGGGGACGATGGGTTGGCATCTCGACTTTTCCGTCGAAAATTTTCCGC
>JACVIX010000180.1 GCA_015711725.1 Candidatus Geothermincola primus
CTTTATCCCTCTATGGCAAAGGTCGGCTTTTTCGGCCAGTGGACCCCAAATACCATCGCCGAACATGGGTCCCACGATCTCCACCTCAAATCTCTGTTGCAACATCATGGCGAGGATATAGGAGCGGCCAATACAGCTTCCGGAGAGATCCGGGGATATTATGGATATCTTCATCAGGTCCCCTCCAAACCGATGAAAGCTCTTTTCCGGTTTTTTATAGTAATAAGCCAATCCTTTCGTCCAAGCCGTTTTAATCAAAAGTAACCATGCAGCTTCTTGTATATCTTTCTCATCATTTTTACCGCTCTTTTAAGATAATCGTTCAAGTATATATCGATATATAGTTGTAAGCGGCTCACAGTTTGGTTAGCTCCCACAGCCAGGTGTTGGAGCTCCGCCTCGAATTTGATGAATTCTCGAATATCTTCATGGTCACAAGAACCGGCAAGCTGGGAACATAGGTAGCTGAGCAGCCCTTTCATGCTTCCTTTCCCAAAATATGACTTCTTTCTCAAAGCCGCCCAATTATCTCTAAGAATTCCGTACAAGCCTCTGATGATGAGGGTCCTGAACTCCACCGGCTCCCTCCAAACCCATTCGTGATCGATTAGCTTAAGCCCTCCTCCATCCACACATAAAATGTTTTGAGGCATGGCGTCGATAAACTTGCCATTGGACAACCCATCCTCGCCACCCTGGCAAAGTTCCATCAGGAAATCTCTCCATTCCTCTAAAATCGAGAGAAGGCTATAAAGACTCGACCTCTTATCCAGGATAACTTTCTTCACTCTCTGTGAAAAAGTGATTCCCTCCACCCAATCCCTGCTGGTGCCTCCCAAATCCATGTCCAACTTGCAGTCAGCTGCCGGTTTTTCCTCGAAAATTTTCACTTTATTCACAAAGGGTTTCTCGCCCCGTATGCCATAGACTAGCGTTTTAGTCTGATACTCCTTCCGCCGGTCAGTGGAAAAAACCACGGCGTCCCAATCCGCGTATACCCTATCCTCTTCTTCCCCCTTCCCCGCTATGAAAAGCAAGGAGTTGGCGAAATCCTGTATTAGATGGTTTTCTCCCAATTCCAGCCAAGCCAATTCTTCTTCGAAAATAGTTTTTTTAAGGGGGTCGCGATAGGACTTGCCCTTATACCTGGATAACAGCGGGCCTAGGTTCCTCCCATACCGCAAAGCCTCCTCGCTCGCCAACGCTTCCGGAAGTTTGTAATCGGGGAAGGGAAAATACCGTCGTACTTTTTTGAATCCCGCCCTCATTAGCATCTCGCTTAACTTGTTGGGGCCGAAAGTTCTACCAGCATTCCCTCCGGTCCTAGGATAACCCTCTATCCCCTCGTAAGATAAACCGGTATGGTCTTCCCTATGTCCCGCGAAGTATTTCAAGCCAAACTGATTCTCTATAGCGAGGACAAGTTCACCCTCGTGGTTAAGCGCGTGAAAGAATATCCCTAAAGCGCTCATGAACGGGTCTTCTCCCTGAATATACAATGGCGAGTATTCCAGCACGCCCACGCATATAGCCAAATCGAACCGGTCTTTGAAATCCAGATTTTGAAATGGCGCCGCGACGATCTCCACGTTATTGAGGTCCCTGGTTCTTACCCGAGCGATGCTTGCCCTGGCAGAACTCCCTTCCACCGCCACCACCAGGGCTTGAGGCAGGGCTTCCCCCAGAAATCTGGTTATCGCCCCACACCCCGCTCCTATCTCCAGCACGTAACGTATATCTCTATCAAAGCGAAAGGCGTTGAGCAGTTGTGTCCTCTTGGGAGAGAGATGATACTCTGAGACCCAGTTCCAGATCTTTCCTTTCAGCTCCGTGGAATTAGAAGATAGGTCTTGGGCGTCTCGAATAACCTTGCTTAAATACCTTTCGTTGAGCCTACCATCGGAATAGCCGATGGTTTCTCCAGCTTCCAGATACCAGAGCCCATCCGCGGAGTCTCTCCTCAATTCGCTATTTATCAATTCGTTTAAATCATTCATCCTGTGGTCTGGCTTGTCTTTCGCCACCTCAACCCATCAATTCGCTATTTATCAATCCGTTTAAATCATTCTCTTCCATGCCATAAATAAAGCGATCGCGTTTTTCCATTCTCAACCAGCACTCTTTCTCAGTTGATCCTTTAAAAGATCTCTTGAACGCAACCCTGTAACTAAAAGGTCCCTCAAAAAGTCGTACGATCCCCGCCCGTACCGGTAATAGTAGTTCCGGCAAGACAACTTAGCTATACGGCTGGCTCTTTTAACTATATTCGTGTCTCGTGAGGCGATATCCAGCCTTTCTTTAAAATAAAACAATTTCTTCTTGACTATTCGCAATGCCTCTTCATACCTTTCCTCTATCTTATCCGGATCTCTTTCGAAACTCTCGATCCTTTCCTCTAAAAGCTTCCAGCAATCCAGGCCATGCTTGACTTCATCGTAATAGTCCTGCGCGTTAGCGGTGAGGCGCGTCATCATCTTCCTTAACAGACCGGATTGTACCCCCGCGATGTTCTGACCATGCTGTCGGTAGAAAACCAGCCTTTCCTCGGTAAACCCTATGTCCGCGAAAAGACCGGTTATGGCCATGATCCAGAAGTCGTGAGGATATTCTTCGGGTATGGGCAATATGTATCGTCTCAAATCGCTTCGAAAAACCATGGAACATCCGATTGCCGGGCTATTTCTCGCCAGTACTTGGTATATCCTTCCCTCCTTGAGCAGCCTCTTTCTGCGCTGGTTGAAAGGGGGCCATATGATAGAGAACAGATCGTTGGACAACACTTTAAAATTTTCGTCCACCACCGCCGCATTGGAAAAGACCAGCCCGCGACGACTATCCCTTTCCAAGAGATTGACCAACTTTTCAAATTTATCCTCGGCGAAGACATCATCTTGGTCGCTTAATGCGATTAACTCCGAGGCGCACAATCCAATGGCTTGGGAGAAGTTTCTGTTCCTGCCCATCCTCTCCGGGTTTTTATACAGCTTGATCTTTCTGGGATATCTATCCATAAATGCCTCGATTATCTCGCAGGTGGCGTCGGAGGAATTGTCATCGCATATCACTATCTCCCGGGGTTGCAGGGTTTGCTCTAGAATGCTCTCCAGTTGCCGCGCGATAAAGCGCTCCCCGTTATAGGTGCATAGAGCCACGGATATCTCTTTCTTATCCATCCTTCCGACACATTAAAATCAGTTCCTCGCCCAAAACTTTTTTTACCGACAACCCTATATACTCAACCAACGTAAAGGCCAAGGCGAACAAATTGCTTATCAGAATTCGCAACTTCCCCATCTCCCTCAACCTATCCATTACTCCCAAGCCATAAAGAAATACTTCCCTTGCTCCCCTTATGGCGGTTTCCAACTTTATCTCACCGAAACCGCAGGATCTGGCCATTTCCTTTAGGTTTTTTTCCGAGAAGAGGTAAAGGTGGCGGGGCACATCTAGTGATAACCATCTATCCCGAAAAATCCGATGGCCCAAGCTATCATAATTGGGAGTGGACACCAGGAGCAACCCATTGGGTTTCAAAATGCGGTTGCATTCCTGGATTAATTGAACTGGGTCGAGGACATGTTCCAACACATGGTTGACGGTGATAACGTCAAACGAATCGCTCTCTAGGCGAATATCCTCAAGGGTTCCCAGATTAACTTTCAGTCCGTAGATTTCTTGCGCCACCCTCACCGCATGTTCATCAGGGTCCAGCCCCTCCACCCTCCAGCCCAATTCCCGCATCTCATTCAGATAGTAGCCGCTGCCGCATCCCACATCCAGCAGCCTTCCGGGGGCAACGCCATGTAGATACGCGTAGAAACCAAGTGCTTTGCCTATGCGACTCTTCTTGGCCTTCTGTATCAGCTTCCGTCCTACTGTTTCTCTGGTTATCTCATGGGTGTAATAGTTCTCCGGGTATAGTTCTTCTACCTCCTCGGGCCCCGGTCTAGGGGCCAGCCAAATAAGGCCGCAGTCTTCTTTTGCGCATCTTAGAAAAGACCACTCGCGGTCATCATTTCCCAATCTATCTTTTAAGCCGGAATATAGGAGCCTGCCCTCGTTTCCGCACAATATGCACTTTTCGCTCAATCAACTCAACTCCCAGAGGAATTCATCGATTGTAAAAATCTTGGATAGATTCCACTACATATTCAACCTGCCCGTCTCCGAGCTCGGGATATAAGGGCAGCAGGAGAGCTCGCTCCATCAGCCTTTCGGTGCGTGGCAGACGCAGCTCCCCCAATCCCAAGGCGGGGAACTGGTGTACCCCCCTGCCCCCCCAAGGCAGAGCCACCTCGATTCCATTATTCAATAGATGTCTCACCAGTTCATCCCTGCCCTCCGCTTCCACCTCGTAGTTCTGAAAGACATCATACCTATCGTCGATTACCCCTGGCGGCGGGGGCAACACTAACTCTTCTATCCCGCTCAATCCCTTGTGATAGATATTCGCTATCTCCCTTCGCCTCTCGATCCATCCCTTGATTTTTTTCAATTTGTAATTGAGGATCGCCGCCTGAACGCTGTCCAACCTGCTGTTGAAACCCCAAAGCTCCACCCCAGAACCGTTTCTTCCATGGTTTCTCATGCATAATAGGCGTTCCGCCAGGTCATCATCATCGGTGACTATGGCACCGGCGTCCCCAAAGGCTCCCAACAATTTTGCGGGATAAAAGCTGAAACAACCGGCGTTTCCCCAAGTGCCCGCCTTTCTCCCTTTATAGCTCGCGCCAATTGCCTGGGCGGCGTCCTCTATTATCGCCAGCTGGTTCTTTTCTGCAATCCCCATAAGCTTCTCCATCTTTTCGCACACCCTCCCGTTCAAATGAACGGGGATAACCGCCCTGGTCCTGGCGGTAATCGCCGCCTCCACCTCATCCATGTCCATGTTGTGATCATGGGCGATATCCACAAGCACCGGCTTGGCTCCTAACATTCTTATGACCTCCACCGTGGCGACGAAGGTATGGGAGACGGTGATCACCTCGTCTCCTGGTCCAATTCCCGTCGCGTAAAGCGCGAGGAGCAAGCCGGCGGTGCAGTTTCCCACCCCGATGGCATGCCTTGAGCCAATGAATTGAGCGAAATTGCTCTCGAACTCCTTCAACTCCTCTCCCAGGATGAAGGAGCCCTTGGAAAAAGTCTCCCGGACGATGCGCATATACTCCCCTTCGTCCGCTTTGAACTGCGCCTGGTAGTCGAAGAACTTTACCTTATATTCCATGGCTTATACTCCGCAACCTTTTGTCTCACCACAAAAGAGAGGGGAAGGCATGACGCAATTGTACAATAATCTTTATGCTCCATTATCTTTTCTCCCCATAACCTCGAGGATGGTTCTCAGAACGCCCTGCCTATCCAATCCATATCTCTGGTGCAGATAGTCTATGCTACCTATAAAGCTTGCATCTCCCTGGATGCCTATCTTTTTAAGTTTTCCATTGAATCCCACCTCTGTCAGCACCTCCGCTATGGCCGAGCCCAATCCCCCTTCCAACCGATGTTCCTCCA
>JACVIX010000181.1 GCA_015711725.1 Candidatus Geothermincola primus
TTATCTTCTCTTCGCCGGTTAAACTTCCCTCTCACATCCGCCACGCCTACGAGAAGGGCGTGAGAATCTTCGTATTCGATTCTCTAGAAGAGCTGAGGAAACTGGCCATCCTTGCTCCAGGAAGCAAGGTAATGGTACGGCTGGCGGTGAGCAATCAGGGAAGCATGTTTCCCCTCGCGCTCAAGTTCGGAACGAGTCCAGAAGAAGCAGTATCGCTGATGGAGAAAGCAGCCGGGTTAGGCCTCGATCCTCAGGGAATAGCCTTTCATGTGGGTTCTCAGTGCGAGCGCAGCAGGACCTGGAGAGAGGCGATGGAACTAAGCGCACGAGTTTGGGATGCCATAGAGCGACGGGGCTTGATTCTGAAATATCTCAATATCGGGGGCGGTTTCCCGGTGCGGTATTTGAACGCGGTTCCTTCCATAGAGGAGATTGCCGGCGAGGTGCGCTCCGTGCTCTCTGACAGTTTTCCCCCCGGGTTGGAATTGATCCTAGAACCAGGTAGGTACCTAGTGGGAAATTCCGCCGTGCTGGTTACGACCGTGATTGGGAAGGCGCAGCGAAACGGGGAAAACTGGCTTTTTGTGGACGCCAGCGCCCTGCACGGCTTGATGGAAGCACTTCAAGCGGATGGTAAATTTCCCTATCAGGTGAAGGCATTGGATAACCATAAGCCGAGAAAAAGATACGTTCTCTCCGGTCCCACCTGCGATCCCGACGACACTATTATCAGAAAAACCTGGCTCCCCGAGGTGGAGGTGGGAGACAGGCTTTTCATCATGAACACAGGGGCGTATTCTTTCGTCTACGCTAGCCACTTCCACGGGTTTTCGCCCCCCAAGATCTATTTTGTCGAAGATGCGGATGGATATGTAGCCGAGGAGAGTGGGAAACATGTCGGACTTATTGAGGATAGAGAGGTTGGAACATATAGAATTTGACGAGGAGCGCAGCTATCTCTGTGAGCACGAGGGCTTGACCAGCAAAGTGTATTTTGGTTTGAGGACGGTCCCGGAGAGGTGGAGGAAAACCCTCTGGGATCTCTACCAGGAAAGCCTCCATATAATAGACGCCATTCAGGATCAATGCTGTTATACCGAGGATAGCTTCTGTCAAGCGCTGGTGGATAAGGATTATAACAAGGTTTTGATGGTGGTGGACGACCATCCGGTGGCTTTGCTTTTGGGAACCAACAATCTGGAGAAAGCGAAAGTCGCCTACATCAACCCCGATTTTATCAGGTCGAGGTTTCCCCGGGAGGTGGAGGAGGGAAGATTCTGGTATATAACCTGCTTGTTCGTATCCCCCCAATTACGTAGTCTCGGTTTGGTTAGGCAGCTGGTGCTTTCAGCCATCGACGCTATCTGGGAGAAAGACTACGTTCTCGCTATGGATGTGACAGATCAGCGTCTGTTCATCCCGGAAATTCTGGTGAGACTGGCGCAGGAGACCTCCTTTCCTGTTGTAAAGGAAAAGCTGGGGAGCCAGGAATATTTCGCTTTCCGAAAAGACTCACATTAGGGAGATTACCAGGGTTACCGCGGTGCCTAGTTCGGGGGAGGAATCTATCTCCACTTCAACTCCCAGCTTGGCGGATAGCAACCGCACTATATGTAAGCCCAAACCCATTCCTTTGGAGTGATGCCTGAGGTCCTCTAAACGCACAAAAGGCTCAAATACCTTCTGATGGTCTTCAAAAGGTATACCTTCGCCAAAGTCCTTAACCTGGATGTAATCGTTGCTACTGTTTCTCCATATTCTGACGATCACCGGTTTTTCGGCGGGGCTGAAGCGCAGGGCATTGGAGACTATGTTGTCCAGCACCACGAATAGGTGTTCGGGGTCGGAAAATATGTGGAAGTCCTGATTGGCCTCGAATATCAACCTCTCCTGATCCTCTGGGGATAGCGAAAGGGAGATATGTTCCAAGATATCCTTCACCCTGATAGGTTTCTTCAGTATGCGCACCTCTCCTTCCTGATATTGGGAGACGGTGAAAAACTGCTCGGTCAGGTGAGTGATACGATCGCAGGCCACGATCATCTTATCCAGGATTTCTCGCTTCAATTCCTCATCCATGGAGTTCCACCCTTCCAGCAGTGTTTGAGCGTAGCCATGGACAATGGTGACAGGGGTGCGGAACTCATGGGAGGTCACCATGATGATCTCCGATTTAAAACGGTCCGCCTCCTGCAGTTCCTTGTATACCTCAGCTAGCTCTTCCAGCTGAGCGCGGAGGCGGGTGGAAAGGGCATAATTGTCGATATAAAGACCTAGTCGATCTCCGACCTTCTCCAGAAAGGAGATATCCGTTGAGCTCAACGCCCTACGGGAGACCTTCTCGCCAACGAGCAGATACCCGACTTTTTCCGAGGCGGCCCTCATGGGAATGCAGGCGGAAAGCCCGGTTTCGGTCATGCGATTACCCAGATTTTTCTGGGCGTTATCCTTAGACCAACGCTGAAGCTCCTCTGCCACCAAGGTGGTGTCCACCTCTCTTAACCAATCGATGCATCCATGTTCCAGATCCACATGCTCCGCGATTTCGCCATCGTCGCCGATTTGGTATTTGAAAAGCCAACTTTTGCCCCCAGTGACCTCGGGCGACACAATCACCTCCAGTCTCTGCAGGCCAAGCGGCTTGATTAACTCGCTTATGGCGGAATTAAGCCCAGGACGTAGTTCCGAATTGCTGGCAAGCTTTGAGGATAAACCTTCCAGGAGCTCCAACTCATCATATAACTCCGAAAAGAATAGGCGGGAAGATAGCCTTTGAAAAAATTTCCAGGCGTCTGGGGCGAAGAAGATGAGCACCATAAAGGAGATGAGAATCAAACCTTGCTCCACCCAGGAGCTCATACTCACCTTGCTAAGAATGAATAAGAGAAGCACTAATGGGGCGGAGAAGATGACAGTGCCCAGCAGCAGGACCGAGGTCTTTCGCAGGATGAGGCGAACATCCAGTAAACGCAATCGTATGATGGTATAGGCGGTGGAGGCTATGGGTATAAACCCTGCGATGAACGCGTAATTGGTGAAGATGTCGCTTCCGGTGATAGCTGGCAGGATAAAAATACATAGGGCGAAGATAGGGAAGAAGATGACGATGCTTAATAGTATGATGCTGGTTCTGGCACGGTCGATTCCCGTGGATCGGGACCACTTACGGAAAATGAGATAAATGCTTAAGACAGTGGGTATGATGATGGAGAAAGAGGCCAGGGGATAGAGGGGGCCATTCTGGGAGGTCAAGTTGTCGTTTCGATATATGGCTCTGGTTATTACAAGAGGACTGAAACAAAGGATCGATATCGCCAAGCCAATTATGAATAAAGGGAGGAAGTACTTGCGGTGGTCGTAACGGTCGGAGTAAAGAATGAGGGAAAAAGTCATAAACAGTATCGAGGTCAGCACGCCAGCGGCATAGGCCCAACGGTAAGTCCACAAGGTGAAAGTGTCATTGGGGGTGGGAAGAATTTTTTCGGCGAATCCGGAGATAGCCCAGAATCCCATGCAGATCATGGATAAGGCCAGGGCTTTATTTAGGTAGCTCTTCCTGTCCCTCAAATAAACTAATGCCGCCAGAAACCAGAGGATCAGGGCCGAGCTCACCGTAAGTATGAACCCCAACAGGTACCAGTTGGTTCTGGACAAACTATCACCGGCCTAAAATCATCAGTCAATCCCCCATTTCATTTTCGGTATATTTCGAGTAAATATTTAATTATTTTTACAGATTGTGTTGGGCGCTGGCTTGCGTCGTCGGTGGAAATGAGGGAATAATTAGATAATTGTGCGGGAATTCGCTGGACCAACGTTTCTGTGGGCAGATAAAACGGGCGTTTTTACGCGTCGAGTGTGAGAAAAATTCTTATAGAAAAACCCACGCTACCTTTGCAAAGAAAGTTATAACTTAACGACAATTTGCGTTTGGTATGCGCATTTAGGGATTGGCGTAAGAAGAAAACAGGCCGGAGAATTTTCTCCAGCCCGATATTATTCTGGCACGCCCGGAGGGAGTCGAACCCCCAACCTACAGATCCGTAGTCTGTCGCTCTATCCAGTTGAGCTACGGGCGCACCGCATTATTAATTTTAACACTGGAGGTAATGGCGCTCAACGGAAATGTTACTTTCTCCACGACGATATGGGGTTTAAAACGGTGGAAAATTTGAATTCCTGGAGATTTGCTTGTGGACAATAGACTTGAATAAAAGATCGCTGATTTCATGCCATTGCAAGGCACAGCTATGATGATTAGAAGTCGAGCGAATGTCTGACTTTGAGCAGGCTCAAGGGGGCACTCATTCTGCGCGTTAATAGAGTGGGGATCGCTTTCTGCGTAAAACTTAGGGGAGAGCTTGGGATTTTCGCGGAGATTCTTGATAATCATAGGTTCCAGGTTGCTCTCGTATGCTGAGAATTGGAAGGGGAACTCAGAGAAGATGAGGGCGTTGAGATTTCCAAAAGGGATAATCTCTGGAGTCTGTGAGGCTTATCACAACCTCATCGCCTAAGCTCTCTTGCTTGAGATTTAAGGTTGTGAGCTCAATGTGCTGTATGCTTGAACTTTGGTTATGAAATCCTTTTCGTAGGACATTCAAAAGCGCGCGACACTGTGTTGAACGCAAAGGCTCGAATTATCAGAAATTGTCCGGCGGCGTTTCTTTACACCTCGCATCATCACTACAATAAATGTGAGATGGTAAAGAGGAGTGATTGCGGATGGACGAACAAGATTCTTTTGAAGGCTTGATAAATGAATTTCTGGAGACGAAAGTGTTCGCGGTTGTAGGGGTCTCCACCAACAAGGAGAAGTATGGTTATAAAGTCTTCAGCGATCTAAAAGAGGGAAACTACACGGTCTATCCTGTGAACCCTCTTTATGAGAGTATCTACGGAGAGAAGTGCTATCCTGACATCGCCTCACTCCCGGAGAAGCCGGATGTTGTCGAGTTTGTCTGCCCTCCCGCCATAACCGAGAAAGTGCTTCGGGAATTGCCATCGCTTGGGATAGACAAGGTGTGGATGCAGCCTGGCGCCGAATCACCGGAAGCGATTGAGTTTTGCAGAAAGCACGGGATTAAAGCTCTCTATGACATCTGCGTCATGGTGGAGCGGCGAAGGAGAACAGAGGGATAGTTTTCGCTCGCGAGAGGCGCGGTCGTTCCAGTGAATGTGGTTAAATTGAATACCACGAATATGGCCTTTTTAATTCTTGTGTTCCTTTGTCTGTTTTTCTCCTCTGCGGGATGCGGTGGAAGTGAGGCGGAAAATATGTCTGTCATGACGGATAACGAGAAGCCCACTACCGATAAGCAAGGGGATGGTATCATCTTTACCGTGCTCTATGACAACAACTCGTTTATCGAGGGCTTGGAACAAGCATGGGGGTTTTCCTG
>JACVIX010000182.1 GCA_015711725.1 Candidatus Geothermincola primus
CTTTGGGCGCCTGCGGGGAGATCATGATGGTGGTGGAATTAGGCGATGCGCGGGAAACCGACGTGAAATAGAGTTGGGAAAGAGAGAGCGGTCTGCTGGCGACGCCACGCGCGCAATTTACGGTAAACATACGATAATTACCAAGAGAGGGGGATGGAGAGTGGCTTTGGAAAAATTTAAAAACGTCTACCTCCCAACCAAGCCCGAGGTATGGTCCAATTCCATCATCGAGGTGGACGAGGAGAGGTGCACCGGGTGCGGCAACTGCGTGCGAGCCTGTCCCTGCGCCTGCCTTGAGGTAGCGGAGGGCAAGGCGAGGATAATCCCGGGAATCGTCTGCATGTCTTGCTCCGCTTGCGTCTCCCATTGCGAGCGGGAAGCCGTGTCCATGCGGGGGTTCTACAACGTGGAGAGCGGTCCCTTTAAGACCATGCTCCTCCACCCCGATGACGGCTACCCCCAGGTACCCGAGGTGGAAGGGATAGAGGGATTGACTCCCGTGGAGGAAGTAATCTACAAGAGGCGCAGCAACCGCATCTACTCAAGCAAACCCGTCCCAGACGAACTGGTGCGGAGAGTGATTGAGGCGGGACGTTTCGCCCCGTCCCACGGCAACAATCAGCCATGGAGCTTCATCGTCATAAACGACAGAAAAGAGCTGGACAGGCTCGCCGAGATGATGGACCCTTTCTACCGTCTTCTCACCCGCTTCTACTTTTCCGGCAAAAAGAATGCTTTGGTTAGGGGATTTCTCACCCTTGCCTCCGTGCTGGCGCCTCCCATGATGGACCAGAGGGCCATGACCGGAGGAACCGCTATATTAAAACCCCGGGATGTCTTCCTGGGCGCTCCCTGTTTGATATTTCTCCTCGGCGACAAGCGGGGAATCAACAACATGTATGTGGACATCGGAATCTGCGGACAGAATATGGTTCTGGCCGCTCATTCCTTGGGGCTAGTCACCTGTTATCTCAGCTTCGCGGCGGTGGCAGCGAAGATGTTGCCATGGATGAGAAGATACCTGGGCATCAGTAAGCCCTATGTGCCGGTTACCGCGCTGGTATTGGGATATCCACGGGTGAACGCCGACAATATGGTGAAGCGTGAACTCCCCCGTATCACTTGGCGCAAAGAGGGAAAGATCTTCCAGGAGATGCCTTGAGGGGAGAAGATTTCGCATCCACAGCGGAGGTGAAGCCATGAGCTCAATTTTGCAATCCGATCTTATGAAAAGATTAGAAACGAAAAATCCTCGTCTTTACATGTTGTCACAATTATTCGCCAACCGGGAGGTACTCTCGCAAGCGCTGAAGGGATTCGCCGCCTCCGGATTCGCCAAGCATAAAGGCCTTCTCTCCAAGCTCCTCCAGCTGAGAGCGGAAGAGAATCCCAACCGGGTGGGACTTATCTTCGAAAATGGGAGACTTTATCCCGATGAAAAGTTGACTTACGCCAAACTTTACGCCAACTCCCTGCGTCTAGCTCACGGGCTGCGCGCGGAAGGCTTCAAGCCAGGTGATAAACTCGCCCTGGTGATGCGCAATCATCCGGAGTATGTCTACGCGCTGGCGGCATGCACCATGCTGGGCACCGTGCTGGTGCCCATCGACCCTCGAGCTAAAGGAGAAAAACTCGCCTACCAGTTAGCAGATTCGGACGCCAGAGCAGTGGTCACCACCGCCGACCTCCTCGAGGAAGTGGAAACGGCGGCGAAAAACGCCACTCGCCTGGAAAAAATCTTTCTCAACCTGAAACCGGACGCCGACCCCGCGCTGGCCTCACGTTATCCCACTATAAACGAGATGCTGGAGATTACCCGGATTACCGAACCCGAGGAGCCAATGGGAAACCCCGCCCAACCGGTCCAGATTATCTACACCTCGGGGGTGACGGGGAATCCTAAGGGGGTCACCTTGGACTCCCGGCGTAACGCCATGTATTGTCTCCTGGGGTACCTGGTCTGGGGCTACCGGAGCGACGACATCCTCTACACCGGGCTCTCCCTGGCCCACGGCAACGCCCAAGCGGTAACCCTCTTCCCCGCCCTGACCATGTCTATCCCCGCGGTAATCAGTCAGCGCTTCACCAAAAGCCGCATCTGGGACATCTGCCGGAAATACGGTTGCACCACCTTCTCCCTGCTGGGAGGGATGATGTCCGGCATCTACAACGAGCCCCCACGGCCGGACGACGCTGACAACCCGGTGCGCGTGGTCATCTCCGCCGGTACTCCCAGGGCTATCTGGGAGGAGTTCGAGCGGCGCTTCGGGGTGAAAATCCTGGAATGGTACGGAGCCATCGAGGGTGGTTTTGCTTACAAACCCATCGGGGAAGGTCCCATCGGCTCCTTCGGCAAACCCATTCCTGGACTGGTGGAGATGAAAGTGGTGGACGAGAACGATAACGAGGTCCCCCCCGGGGTAACCGGAGAGCTCATCTGCCGCATGCTCACCCAAAGCAAGGTGGATTATTATAAAAAACCGGAGGCCTCGGAGGAAAAGACCAGGGGTGGCTGGCTCCGCTCCGGGGATATGGTTCACCGAGACGAAGAAGGCTGGCTATTCTTCGATTACCGCAAAGGGGACGCCTTGAGGCGCCAGGGAGACTTCATCAAGGTGGATTTAGTGGAGCGGGTCATCGGCGAACATCCGGATGTCTCCGAGGTCTGCGTCTACGGCATCCCCGCTGCCTCCGGAGCCCCAGGAGAGAGCGATCTGGTGGCGGCTGTGGTCCCCTTCCCCGGTAGAGAGATCGATCCCTCCTCCCTTTTCCAGGTCGCCGGCGAAAAATTGGAGAGGAATTCCGTGCCATCCTACATTCAGGTGGTGGGGGAGATTCCCAAGAGCCCTTCGGAGAAACATCTCTACAGGTTGCTTAAAGAGGCTTTCCGTCCCGACGCGGACAACGTCTTCGTCAACCCCAACCCTTAATCGTCCGGAGGATAGCTAGTTCGCGAAACGGGAATCCGAGAATAAAGAATTCAGGTTAAAAACATAAGAGGCTATATTAATTACACCTTAACTCGAGGATCAACGAATAGATCACTGAACTTATTGAATAAAAGCACCATCATAACTAACAATCTCTTTTGCTTAACTTGGATCAAGGAATCAACCCACGATATCGGCGACGAATCTTCTCACGAAACAAGAAAATAAGTATGCTCAAACCAAATTTTGATAGCTATGTATGGAAATGGACAGAAGAATTGAGCTTTCTCGGAGTTTACCTTGACAGCTATGTGCTTAGCCCTAAATATGCCGCCTTAGCTCTGCTCACCCTCAACGCCCTGTAAGCCAATAAGATTATGTTTCCATCGAATAAGGGTATGCTTGACCGAACCGCGCATCGCGTATAACATTTTTCCTAACTCGTCCGAGAGGTGTATCGCAATGATTAAAACGATTTCCTGCCCCCATGAGATTAAGCTAGAAGGAAAGAACGCCAGGCTACCAATAGAATTCTTTGGTGAAAAAATAAGCTCTGTTTATGGTCAACCGCTTACCCTCGTGCTAGACATCTATGCGCACCGCTTACCCGAACATTCCCATACCAAATTTGGGAAATGGAAATTTTTGCTAGATGGCGAATTTGAGAGGATCACAATAATAATTTGCGTCGATAAAGATAATAAACCAGGCATCTCGCTTTTAGTTGACGAAAGAATTGAGGAGCCCATTGAAACATGGCTAAATTCAGAATGTCTGTGGGAGCCCTCGCATGAGATAGATGTTAAGATTCTTAGCGGAAGCGATCTCATAGGCGAACTCCATACTAGGTTGATCGTCTTGGACAAGCAGTTACTCCAAGAGTATTATGCTCAAGAGGAGCATCAGGAAAGTTACAAGTCCCCGGAAAATCTCTTTTTAGAAATATTCCATCAAAGCAGGCTAAGTAACCTTACAAAAATTTTTAAGCGTTATATAGAAGACCACCATCGCGTCTTGGATGTGGGTTCGGGTTACAGCATGTTTTTTCTCTCTCAAGTCGATTGGAGATTTGCAGTTACCTGTTTGGACATGGACGAGGCCGCGATCAAAAAAATGAGTATTGAAGCGCCCAAATTTAATTGGGTGGTGGGCGACGCGGAAAACCTTCCCTTTAATGACGGTGAGTTTGACGCAGTCTTCGCTGGAGAAATAATCGAGCACCTACCGGATCCGCAGTCTGGGATATTAGAATGGCTGCGGGTGCTTAAACCGGGCGGAATCCTTATTTTAACAACCCCCAACAAAGCCCGTCTAATCAACCGCATAAACAAGGAACATACGCCGGTAAACCCAGAACATTTAAGTGAATTATCTTATGCCGAGCTCAATCACCTCTTCCGGAAAAACGGTTTACGAATAATAAAAAGGAGGGGCATTTATCTGGAATTCCTCTTCAATTACCTGAGACGAGGCAAAAAGGTGGATCTGCTTCCCGTATATTTTAATAAACCCAGGTATGAGTGGCTTTTAAGAACTTCTATGTTTTTAGGCAGGCTGATCCCTAACTGCGCCTTCGATCTCATCTATGTGGTAAGAAAACCAAAATAGTTATCTTGGAAGATATATTGATTAATCTATTCTTTAGACGGTGTAAAAAAATTTGGGATATAAGGGAAGAAAGAAAGGTCGAGCTCTGCGCCTTTGGGATACATGAGGGCAGTGAAAAGCAGGGTTTTTTTTCTTCCGTATAGCCGAAAGCGGGGTCCTATTTTCCAGAAAGGTTTTAGAGCCGACCTCAAGGCCAAGGGCCTATCTGCTAAAGGATAAAGCTCATCATATCTGATGAAAACTCAGTATTCCTCGAAGTCATAACGGAGATTTACCCACATTACGAGGTAAAGAGTCGTGTCGCTCATCGCATGCGCAACATGGCGGCAAATTAAGGATACACAATAAAAGCCTGCCACAGACAAGGTCAGGCTGACCTTTGCAACTCCTAGTAAAGAGCGAGCGATAAGTCGTTTTAACGATTGTAGGGAAAGGTGAGAGAGGGAGGTGCGGGCGGTAAGACGCTTTAATAAAACCTTCTATAACTTCTCGCATTAACAGGATTTCCCCGATGTGATGCAGGAGCAGATAATTATTGGCAACATCTTGTAAAGATGTTTCGAAAGGCGAGAAGAAGAACAATCAGGGGAGAATTTTCTCAACACCAATTAGCCACCCGCATCTTTTACGGGATAACCGATTATCATTGGCAACATCTTGTAAAGATGTTTCGAAAGGCGAGAAGAAGAACAATCAGGGGAGAATTTTCTCAACACCAATTAGCCACCCGCATCTTTTACGGGAAAACCGATTATTATTG
>JACVIX010000183.1 GCA_015711725.1 Candidatus Geothermincola primus
AGGAATTATAACGTTTCTATATCTTTATATTTAATAAAGATAAAGGAAATGCTTCGATAAAGAAATCCCCTTTCCCCTCTTTTCTTTTGCTATTGCCCCTTAAAAGGAGATGGAGGGTTTACGCGCCACGTTTTCAAGAATCAAGATAAGGAAACTGCTTCGATAAAGAAATCCCCTTTCCCCTCTTTTCTTTTGCTATTGCCCCTTAAAAGGAGATGGAGGGTTTACGCGCCACGTTTTAAAGAATATTCAGGTATTATCGAGGGCGCATGTGAAGGTAAAAGGTTATGAGAATTATTTTTGAAGGCCAAGTGCTCGAACTAGCTCTCATGAAAATATGGAGCGTTTTCAAAAAAAACCTGCCTTACGCCTTGATATTGGGGATTGCGGAAAAATCCAGAAAAATTCCAAGATATGTACACTACCCCACTGGTTGTTATCGTGTTCCCAGTACGATCTTTGATCCGTCATATACTGCTATTTCTAACTATGGTTATGCAGAGAATGAGAAGCAGCAATAACTGACCTTTAACCCACATCACCCTTTAGCATCGTTGGAAAAAGGATGGGTTCGGCGGTGGTTTTTCCTGTGGGGGATTTGGAGGAGGTGGCTCTTCCATCGATTAGGGCTTGTCAACGAATTTATGGAAATGGCTATGTTAGTAATCCTTGGGTGATAATAACTAAGTCCCTGGATTAGACGGGGATATATTAGTTGAGCTATCAAACTCAAAATAATCCCGATCGCCAAATCTATTCTTGAAGAGCGAGGCGACCAAGTTCGCGGGGAATCGCTGGCGGGCGTTATCGTAAAACATAACGCATCCGTTGTAATATTTTCTCGCGGCGGAGATAATATCCTCGGTTTCTGAGAGTTGCTTCTCGAGATCCAAGAACTCTGGCATCGCCTTTAGGTCTGGATAATTTTCCGCGATGGCGAATAGTGAGTACATTATATTACTGGACTCGGTGAAGGTCTGAGCCTGCCCACTAACCGTGCTTAATCTGGAAGCAAGATTGCGCAACTGTGCTGCTCGATCAAAAACGGACTTTTCATAAGAGGCATATCCCTTGACCAAGTCTACCAACATGGGAATGAGATTGTATCTTCTCTTCAACTGAACGTCGATTTGGTGCCAGGCGTTATCAACTCGATTGCGATGATAAATTAACAAATTATAAATTATAACGAATACAAAAGTCAATGTAAGTAAAATTGACCCGAAAATAATCAGAACCGTTAGCATCATGCCTCTCTTTATATAAATAAAATAAGCAATGATAAAATATAACGAGGACGGCGCGATTTCAATACTGTGCTTTCTCTAAACTTTTCTTCGAAGAATCTATTATGTTTATAATCTGTAAAAATTAAATTTGAAGATAGGTTATAAGGCGCTTGACATACATGTGCTGTCATCTTAAAATTTCCCTAAGTTGGCTCTATAACTAGATTTAGAAACTATACACTTACTAATAGATTTGTTCATAATTTTTATAATAACATAATGTAAAATTATATATAGGGGGTTGAAAATGTTCAGAAAAGAGGATCTAGAGGAAATTAAAAAAACACGTGAACAATGGGAAAGTATGGTGCTTGAACCGGTAATGAAGAGATGGCCCGAGCAAAAAGAGGAATTTACGACTCTATCCGGTATACCCGTGAAACGAGTATATACACCTGAGGATATCAAGGACAAAGATTATGTGAACGATATCAGTTTTCCCGGATGGTATCCTTTTACTCGGGGAGTACAGCCCACAGGATATCGGGGGAGTTTATGGACACGAAGGCTCATCTCAGGTTTCGGTACCCCTGAGGAGTCCAACAAGAGGCTGAAGTTCCTTATCGAACAGGGACAGACGGGACTTAATCTCATATTCGACAACCCTACCCAGAATGTGCTTGACTCCGATAACCCTTTATGCGAAGGAGAGGTGGGAAGAGACGGAATCCCCATAGATACCTTAAGGGATATGGAGGTTCTACTTGAAGGCATCGATATTAGCAAAATATCGACTTCTATCATCACTGCTGGCCCGTTCGTCTTGGCATGCTTTATAGCGGTGGCAGAGAAGCGGGGCATTCCCATGAAGGATCTACGCGGCACCCTGCAGAACGACATGTGTTCCCTCTATTACACGGTGAACAGCATAGCGCTGCCGTTGAGGGAGGCTTTCAAATATTCCACGGACGTGGTGGAGTTCTGCAGAAAAAACATGCCACGATGGAATCCCATCAGCTTCATCGGTTACCAGATCAGGGAGATGGGCTCAACCGCTCCGCAAGAGATCGCGTTTACCTTGGGAAGCGCCATCGCTTACAGCAAAGAGTTGATTAGAAGGGGTATGGATGTGGACGATTTCGCCCCGCGTCTATCCTTTTTCTTCAGTGCGCATAACGATTTCTTCGAAGAAATTTGTAAGTACAGAGCCGCTAGGAGAATGTGGGCGCGCATCATGAAGGAGGATTTTGGCGCTAAAGACCCCATGTCTTGGTTATGTCGTTTCCATGTGCAGACGGCAGGCAGTTCCTTGACGGCACAAGAACCTATAAATAATGTGATACGCACCACTATCCAAGCATTGGCGGCGGTGTTGGGAGGCACCAATTCGCTCCACACTAACTCCATGGATGAGGCTTACGCTCTTCCGTCTGAGCAGGCGGCTCGAACCGCGCTACGAACCCAATCGATCATCGCTTATGAGAGCGGGGTTACCAACACTGTGGATCCGCTTGCCGGTTCTTATTATGTGGAATGGCTGACCGACAGGCTGGAGGAGGAAGCTAGGGAGATTTTGAGAAAAGTGGACGAGATGGGCGGAATGCTGGACGCTCTGGAGATGGGTTGGGTGCAAAGGGAGATATCCAAGGCG
This sequence comes from Candidatus Geothermincola primus, assembly GCA_015711725.1. Taxonomy (GTDB): domain Bacteria; phylum Actinomycetota; class Geothermincolia; order Geothermincolales; family Geothermincolaceae; genus Geothermincola; species Geothermincola primus. The sequence goes on from JACVIX010000183.1 coordinate 2,881, forward strand.
TCGTATGATTATCATCGCAAAATAAAAACAGGCGAATTGAAGATCGTTGGCGTCAACATTTTCAAAGGTGGGGAAGAGGCCCCGATAGAAATTCTCCGTGTCGATCCTTCTTATGAGGAACATCAGAAGAAAATGTTGGCGGAGGTAAAGAGCAATAGGGATAATCGTGCTGTGAGAAAGGCTCTGGATAAACTGCGTAAGGCCGCGGAGAACGGCGATAACATCGTCCCCCCAACCATAGAGGCGGTAAAGGCTTACGCTTCTATTGAGGAATGGCTCCGCACTATGCAGGAAGTTTCTGGCGAGGGTTATGAAAGTAAGGACGCCTTCGTGTGTTGACGCCATTGGAGGGAAGGGTATGGAAAAGAGCAGGCCGATAAGAGTTTTGCTGGCCAAGGCTGGTCTGGACGGTCATAATCGAGGAATCCAGCTGGTAGGTAAGGCTCTAAGGGATGCGGGCATGGAAGTGCTTTATGGTGGGCTGAGAGTGTCGCCCGAGCAGGTAGTGGAGATGGCTCTACAGGAAGACGTTGACGTCATTGGGCTAAGCGTCTTCTCGGGGGGGCTCATGCAGATTATACCCAAGATATACCGAGCACTTCAGGAGAGCGAGGCAAGGAACATCCCCGTCATAGTAGGAGGAATATTGCCTCCAGGCGACGCCGAAGAGCTGAAAAAAATGGGAATAAAAGAGATATTTGGGCCAGGAAGCGATTTGGATGAGATAGTGGATTGCGTAAGAAATCTAGCAAATACTAAGGGATAAGAAAGATAAATAAGAAAATTTAATGAGAAGACTCCATGTTCTGGTCGATAAAATTATTATATCTCATTATTTTTATCGTGTAAAAATCACGAAGGTGATTTTTCCGGAATACTAACAACACGTTAATTAATCAGTCATGGCGTGGCTACAAATGGCGGAGATGATAATGAACGCCTTTCTATCGAAATTATTCAATCATATTATGTGCAATAGATTTCAATAAAATATATTATAGATGTATTAGATTTAATGAAATAATTAGGCCAATAAAATACAATACGTAAAATAAATTTGTGAGTAGGTTTCATGCACTTCGATCGTGATATCCTTTCCAATTGATAAAAAAATTAGAATGAAACAATATAACCCAATATCCCTTCTCTGATTCTCGATGTTCCAAACAAAAGGAGCTGCATAAATAATATTACTTATGAGGCATTACCGATAAGAAAATTAGCTCCACAAAATGTATGGAAGGTCGCGGAAGAAAACAAGAATGGGCTAAAAAGGAGTTTCAAGCGCACTGTCGTAGGTTACATTCGATTACCGGAGGCGGGGAAAAGCTTTTCGTGTTAGTGAAAGTCTAAATGAGGTTTCTTGCAAATATCATTATATATCCATATGATGTGGATAACAAATGAGGGTGGGTCCAGGCAAGATTTAAAAATGAGAATGAAGGGTAATGGGGGATGAATCATCAGAAAATAACTTCTAAACGGGCTTTATTCATGATAAACCTCACCGCCGGCTGGAGGAAAAGGAATCGAAAGATAAACAAATTTATTCGATTAATGATGAAAGAGGGATACGCGTTGGAAAAGGTCTTCACTTTTAAGGGGTTAAAGATTAGCAAAGATTATTCCTTGGGCGTAATATGTGGAGGAGATGGCACCATATCGATTGAGGCGGATCATCTATTGAAGGCTGGTGTACCAATTGCCGTACTTCCTATAGGGCTTTTTAATATGTTTCGCCGTATATATTCCCTTTCATGGAGCGCTAAATCGCTTAGCCAATGTATTGATAAGGGTATTTGTGAAAAAATAGCGGTGGGTAGAGCTGGAGATATATTGATTGTAAGCAACATATCCTTTGGCTATAAGGCAGATGCGGCGGCCTCCATACCCGATTGGAACAAGAGACGTTGGGGATACTTTTCTTACTTCTATCCCCTAATAAGTTATTGGTGGAGATTGCAGAATCGTAGATATATTCTTAGAATCGCAGAGAAAGAAGTTGAGATCATAACCCCGCTATTATGCGCAATCCCCGAGCTAATCAGAGGCGTTCCAGTGTTGAGGGTATACTATTTACGGTCTGGCAATAGGGCGATATTCCCTCTGCTTGCTTTTGAACTTCTTCTCATAGTCAATTACAGACGGAAGAAATCCTTGCCTGGAGTTGGGTGTTTTCAAGTTCCCTCGCTGGAGATTGAAACGCAAGAATGCTTCGCCAATATCGATGGGGAAAGTTACATAATGTCAAAAGTATTTTTATGCGCTGAAACAAGCAAGTCCGAAATCTATGGAGTCAAGCCATCAACCGTATAAAGCTGCAGTGGTGAGCAAAAGACTTCTTTCCACTTTACCCATATCTATTTTTAAAAAGCGCGATT
>JACVIX010000184.1 GCA_015711725.1 Candidatus Geothermincola primus
GACGAGGCTCCCAAGCCGGTAAAGGAAAAGGTAAGCAAAGACGAGGCGGACAAGATCGCCGAACAGCTGAGGGACGCTGGGGCGCAGGTAGAGATTAAATAGACACCAAAATTAAAAATTCAGAGTCGCGATTGGCGCAGGAAACAACCGATTGCTCTATAAGCGGTGATGATCTGCGCTGATGATTGGTATGACTCCTGGGCATGCTATATCGGAGCCAAACAATTGCCTAAATCGCAAATTCGCCTTATACGAGATAGGCTTCATCCGAGGGGCAAATATTAAAGGTAATTACCTCATGATGGGAGTTGGTGCGCCACGCCGCTCACCATGGGAAGAGAGGTCCAGGGCAGAGAGTTTCCAGGATGATATTGAACATGGCTTAATAGATGATTTATATTAAATGTATGAAATATAGAGAAAAAAATGGCATTATTCGACGGCGGCAGGGATTAATCCGAGTTGAGTGATTCTCATTTGATTTTTCTACGTAAGGGCTGACCCAGGGAGAAATAATTCTTGACATTTACTAGTAAAATCAATTATTATTTTCTTTTGCGTGTCAGCGGGAGATTTTTTGGAAAAATTTTTTCAAGAGGAGTGAAAAAATGTCCAAAATGGTGCATGGAGGACGCGTCAGGAGGAGCTTCGCAAAGATACCAGAGATCAAACCGGTTCCCAATTTAATCTCCATTCAGATCGATTCTTATCGTTGGTTTTTAACCGACGGACTAGCGGAGGTTTTCCGGGATATCTCCCCAATCGAGGACTTCACGGGCAATCTTCAAGTGGAGTTCGGGGAACATCACCTGGAGGATCCTAAGTACGGTGTGGACGCCTGCAAGGAGAAGGACATGACCTATTCCGCTCCCCTCTTCGTGACCGTGCGTTTTATTAACCGCGAGACCGGGGAGATCAAAGAGCAGGAAGTCTTTATGGGGGACTTTCCTCTGATGACAGAGAGGGGAACTTTCGTTATCAACGGGACGGAGCGAGTGGTAGTCTCCCAGCTGGTGCGTTCCCCCGGAGTTTATTTCGATAAGGAGATGGACAAGCAATCGGACAAGGAACTCTTCTCCGGTAAGATCATCCCCTCACGAGGGGCTTGGTTGGAGTTCGAGACCGATAAGAAAGACGTCATCGGGGTGAGAATAGACCGCAAGAGGAGGCAGCCCGCCACCGTGCTCCTGCGAGCTTTAGGATGGGAGAGCGACGAGGAGATCTTGGAGCTCTTCGATGGCTCTGAATTGATAAAGAATACCCTGGAGCGGGACCACACCTCCACACAGGAAGAGGCGGTGATGGATATTTATAAGAAGCTCAGGCCGGGGGAGCCTCCCACCGCAGAGAGCGCCAAGGGTCTTCTCAATAACCTTTTCTTCAACCATAAACGTTACGACCTTGCCAAAGTGGGCAGGTATAAAATGAACAAGAAGCTGGGGCTTAACATCGAACCCAACCTGACCATTCTCACCCAGGAGGATATAATAGGAACTCTTAAATACCTGATCAAAGTATATGAGGGTTACGAGGAAGGTATCGATGATATAGACCATTTCGGTAACCGCCGGGTTCGTCCAGTGGGAGAGCTGATCCAAAACCAAGTGAGGATCGGATTGGCGCGGATGGAGAGGGTCATTCGGGAGCGTATGACCACTCAGGAGGCGGACACTATTACCCCCCAGAGCCTCATAAATATCCGACCGGTGGTGGCGGCGGTAAAGGAATTCTTTGGATCCTCACAACTCTCCCAGTTTATGGATCAGACCAATCCGCTGGCTGGGCTCACCCATAAGAGGAGGCTCTCTGCGTTGGGTCCAGGAGGACTTTCACGGGAGAGGGCGGGCTTTGAGGTGCGCGACGTGCACCCTTCCCATTATGGGAGAATGTGCCCCATCGAGACTCCTGAAGGTCCCAACATCGGTCTCATCGGCAGCCTTTCTACCTACGCCACAGTGAATGAGTTCGGGTTTATCGAGACTCCCTACCGGAAAGTGAAAAAGGGAAGGGTCACCAATGAGATCGAGACCCTTACCGCGGACGAGGAAGATAAATATGTAATCGCCCAGGCTAACGCGAGAGTGGATAACAGGGGCAGGTTCCTGGACAGCACCGTGCTCTGCCGCACCAGAGGGGGAGTGGTGAAGCAGGTCAAGCCGGAAGAAGTGGATTATATGGATGTTTCCCCCCGCCAGATCGTCTCGGTGGCTACGGCTCTCATCCCGTTTCTGGAACACGACGATGCCAACCGAGCGCTAATGGGTTCGAACATGCAACGTCAGGCGGTTCCTCTGATAAAGACCGAGGCGCCTCTCATCGGGACGGGTATGGAATACAGAGCTGCCAAAGACACAGGAGAGGTGGTCTGCGCCCGCGCAGCTGGTACTGTGACCTATGTGGACGCCAATACCATAAGAATCACCAGAGAGGACGGTACCGTCGACGAGTATAAGCTAGCCAAGTTTAACCGATCCAACCAGGGGACCTGCGTCAACCAGCGACCCATCGTGGACGAGGGAGATGAGGTGGTGGAGGACCAGGTCATCGCCGACGGGCCCTGCACCGATCATGGAGAATTAGCTCTGGGAAAAAATATCTTGGTGGCTTTCATGCCCTGGGAGGGCTACAACTACGAGGATGCCATAATTATCAGCGAGCGGCTAGTCTATGACGACGTGCTTTCCTCCATTCATATCGAGGAACACGAGGTAGACGCCAGGGATACCAAGCTGGGTCCGGAGGAGATCACTCGGGACATTCCCAATGTGGGGGAGGAGATTTTAAAGGACCTGGATGAGAGGGGTATTATCCATGTGGGAGCGGAGGTTAAGCCTGGGGATTATCTGGTGGGGAAGGTGACCCCCAAAGGGGAGACCGAGCTTACCGCGGAGGAAAAGCTTCTCCGCGCCATATTTGGCGAGAAAGCCAGGGAAGTAAGAGACACCTCCCTCAAGGTACCCCACGGGGAGAGCGGCAAGGTTATCGATGTAAAGGTCTTCTCGAGGGAAGCGGGCGACGAGCTGCCCCCCGGGGTGAACCAGATGGTCAGGGTGTATGTGGCGCAGAAGCGAAAGGTTTCCGATGGAGACAAACTGGCGGGGCGCCACGGCAACAAAGGGGTTATATCCAAGATATTGCCTATTGAGGATATGCCTTTCCTTCCCGATGGCACGCCTGTGGATTTAGTATTGAACCCTCTAGGTGTTCCCTCCAGGATGAATATTGGCCAGATACTTGAGACTCACCTGGGATGGGCCGCCCACAAGGGTTGGCCCGAAAAGGGAAGAAAGACGGTGGACGGGGCGGTTTATGTAGCTACACCGGTATTCGACGGGGCCCGCGAGCATGAGATCGAGGAGGCTTTGGAAAAGGCGGGGCTGCCTAGAGATGGTAAAGAGATACTTTATGATGGGCGCACCGGGGAGCCCTTCGATCATAAGATCACTGTAGGCTACATCTATATAATGAAATTGCTGCATCTGGTGGAAGATAAAATTCATGCTCGCTCCACCGGTCCTTATTCCCTGGTTACCCAACAGCCCTTGGGAGGAAAAGCCCAGTTCGGAGGACAGAGATTCGGGGAGATGGAAGTATGGGCGCTGGAAGCTTACGGGGCGGCCTATGCCCTCCAGGAGCTTTTGACGGTGAAGAGCGACGACGTGATGGGACGAGTGAAAGTTTACGAAGCAATCGTCAAAGGGGAGAATATTCCCGAACCAGGTATACCGGAGTCCTTTAAGGTTTTGGTAAAGGAGATGCAGTCTTTGGGCTTGAATATCGAGGTGATCTCGGAGGAGGGCAGGGAGATCGAGATTGCCGAAACCGATGAGGACATCCTCAGAACCGCCGAGGAATTGGGCATCGATTTGAGGGGCATCGAGGGTCTCGGTGGGGAAATCCGGGAAGGAAAAGAGGAAGAATTTTAACGTCAACCAGTCAAAAGGGAGGTTGAGGACTTGTTAGACGTGAACAACTTCGACAAGCTAAAAATCGGTCTGGCCACAGCGGATCAGATCCGTTCATGGTCCCGTGGGGAGGTGAAAAAGCCTGAGACCATCAACTACCGGACCTTGAAGCCTGAGAAAGACGGGCTCTTCTGCGAGAAGATTTTCGGGCCCAGCAAGGACTGGGAGTGTTATTGCGGAAAATACAAGAGATTGCGATTCAAGGGCATTATCTGCGAGCGATGCGGAGTTGAGGTCACCCGTGCCCGGGTAAGAAGGGAACGCATGGGCCATATCGAGCTTGCCGCTCCTGTGGCCCATATCTGGTATTTCAAAGGCGTTCCTTCCAGAATGGGATATCTCCTGGATCTCTCCCCCAAAGAACTAGAGAAGATAATCTATTTCGCCTCCTACATCATCACCGATCTGGATGAGGATAAGCGCAAACAAGACCTACCTCTTTTAGAGGAAGAGTTGCAGGAAGAGATCGCCGAGATCGAGGAGACCACCAACGAAAGAATAAGGGAGTTGAGCGAGAGCCTGGAGGAGCTGGAAGGTGGGGAAGGCGAGATGGCCAAGGCCCGCTCCCAGGTGGAGAAAGAGATAAAGGAGCTGGAGGAGAGCGCCAAGAGGAAGGCGGAGAACCTGCGCAGGATCTTCGAGGAGTTCAAGGGACTCTCCGTCATGCAGCTGATAAGCGACGAGACCCTTTTCCGCGATATGCGGGAGCGTTACGGAGATTATTTCCACGGCGCCATGGGTGCTGAGGCTATCAAAACCCTGTTGGAGAATATCGATTTGGAAGCCACCGCGGAGGAGTTACGAGAGATCATCAAGACCAGCAAAGGTCAGAAGCGACAGAAGGCGATCAAACGCCTGAAGGTGGTATCCTCATTTTTACATACTGACAATAAGCCAACTTCCATGATAATGGACGTGATTCCGGTCATCCCTCCGGACTTGCGCCCCATGGTCCAGTTGGACGGCGGACGATTCGCCACCTCCGACTTGAACGACCTCTACCGCCGTGTGATCAACCGCAACAATCGCCTGAAGAGACTCCTTGATCTAGGAGCGCCGGAGATTATCGTCAACAACGAGAAACGTATGCTGCAGGAGGCGGTGGACGCCCTCTTCGACAATGGGAGGCGGGGAAGAGCGGTCACCGGACCGGGCAACCGGCCGCTCAAGTCCCTCTCCGATATGCTCAAGGGAAAGCAGGGAAGGTTCAGGCAGAATTTGCTGGGCAAGAGGGTGGATTATTCTGGTCGCTCAGTGATTGTAGTGG
>JACVIX010000185.1 GCA_015711725.1 Candidatus Geothermincola primus
CAAGAGCCACGAGGGGGTCCCAATTATATAAGGTTCCGTCTCCACCTCAAGCATCTCTTCCATCAGACTGACGAAGGCCTTTTCCCACTCCTCAGTCCCATAAACATATGGCATGCTCCCACCTCACTAAATCGTGCCCACATCCAAACGCGGATGGCGAGCAGACGCTTTTTGACATCCTCCGCTTGCGGACAATCGTCTTATCCTCTTTGTCTCGATGTAAAAACAGGCGTTAATCCTGTTCGACCTCCGCATGGGCAATCACTTTCTTTTCCACAAATTATGATACTGACATATCAGTACTTTATCATCCAATCAACAATTTATCAATTGATAAGCGATTTTCTCATCAATTTCCACCGGAAGACTTGGATTTTCCTTTTCTTTTATGGACATCTGCTTTGCACTATAATTGAATGGTTAGTATAATAAACTAAATATTCAAGTTTAATTTCTGATATTCATAAGGGGTAGATATGGCTGACTATGACGTGATCGTGGTGGGAGCGGGCCTAGGAGGGCTTACCGCTGGATCTCTGTGCGCGGCTCGTGGCTTGAAAACGCTGGTCTTAGAGCAATCCGAGCTCATCGGGGGTTGTTGCTCCACCTTCGAGGCGAAAGGCTACCATTTCGACGTGGGCGCCTCCATCGTGGAAGTGATTCGACCTTTGGAAACTTTCTTCGAGAAACTGGGGTTGAGACTTTCCGATTATATTCAACTCATTCCATGCGACCCCATCTATTCCTTTGTGACCCCCGAAGGTAAGCGCTTCTCCGTGCCCCAGGACCTGGAGGAGACCATGGCAACGGTCAAACGCGTAGCGCCCGAGGATTACGATGCCTGGAAACGTTTCACTCAGCTGGGCATGTGGCTCATCGACTATTCGCTGGACGCCATGATGACCTCTCCTATGAACACCTTCGCCGAGGCTTTGAAGATGGCGGCTCGCTACCCCCAGCTCTATCGCATCCTACCCTTCTTCCTCTCCAATCATGAAAGCGTGATGCGCCGGCGTTTCACCAATAACGATTTGCTCACATCCGTCTCCTTTCAGTCCTACTACGCGGGCGCCCCTCCCTACATCGGCTCCGGAATCTTTGGAATGATCGCCCTCTCCGAGCACCTGGGCATCTATTATCCCCGCGGGGGCATGATTTCTATTCCCGCCGGCATTATGCGAGCTGGACAAGAGAGGGGCTTGGAAGTGCGTATCCGGTGCCGAGTGGAGAGATTGCTGATGGAGGGAAGACGCGCTTTGGGAGTGGAGTTGGCGGACGGCACTTCAGTCACCTCCCGAGCCGTGGTTTCCAACCTCAACGGAAAAGTAACCTACCTCAAGCTGGTGGGCGCGGAGAAGCTTCCGGGATGGGCTCGCAAAGCGGTTATGAGTTATGAGCTTTCCATGCCCTGCAACATGGTTTATGTGGGATTGAAGAAACGCCCGGAACTGGACGCGCATCATACCCTTATTGCCAGGCCCGGCCTGCGTGAGCCGCTCAAGGTGATGAACTCCGCCTGGGATAACTACTACAAATGCGGGGTGATACCCCGCACCGAGATGAGCCTCCTCTGTTGGCCCACCGAGGCGGACCCCTCTCTGGCGCCGGAGGGAAAACACGCGCTGAACTGGATACGCAATACCCCTCCGCCCTACGCTCCACTGGGAGAAAACTGGCAACAAGCCAAGGAACGCATGAAGGAAGAAGCTCTGGAAGACCTCAAGCGCTTCGTTCTTCCTGACGCCGAGGAACACCTGGATTACCTGGAGATATCCACTCCCCCAGACTTCGAGCGCAGGCTACTCTCTCCTCAAGGAGCCATCTACGGTTTTCTTTCGGACCTAACCACCCTGGCTATGTTCCGCATGAACAACCGTAGCCGAGCGGTAAAAGGCCTTTACTTGGCGGGCGCCTCCACCCATCTTGGGGGAGGGGTGCCTACCAGCATCGCCTCGGGTTTGGTTGCTGGCGACTATATCGCCCGAGATCTATCCTGAACAAAGTATTTAAACCTTTTTCCCTAATCACGGAATAGGAATTCATAAGGAGGAGCGCGATATGGAAGATTATGACGTGGTGGTCATCGGAGCTGGGCTGGGAGGGCTCTCCGCGGCTGCCCTTTTGGCCAAGTCTGGCTTCAAGGTCTTGATATGCGAACATACCGACAGGGGTGGAGGTTGCTGTTCGTCTTTTGAGCATGAGGGCTTTACCTTTGACATCGGAGCTAGCATCGTGGAGATGGCTTGGACCATTGACGATCTCTTCAGCCGCCTGGGCAAGCGTACTTCCGATTACATGGAAATGATACGCATCGATCCCATCTACGCCTTCGTCACCAAAGAAGGGGAGCGCTTCACTTATCCAGTGGATCGCGAAGCAACTCGAGAGGTCATCGCCCGTCTCTCCCCGGATGACGCTAAAGCTTGGGATCGCTTCTCCAAGGTAGGGGCGGAGGCGATCGAAGAGGTCTTCGGTGCGGTGATGTCCACCCCCATGCAAGGTTTGCTCGATGCGACAAGAATCACGCTATCAAACCCTAAATTCCTCCGTTACATGCGTTACATGGTGCAGAGTTTCGAGTCCACTCTATGTAGCTTTTTTAAAGACGACCGGGTAAGGGCTTCCATGAGCATGCAGTCCTATTACATAGGTCTACCCCCTGCGCTCTGCCCGGGGTACGCCGCCTTCCTCGCTTATTCAGAGCACGAGGGCATCTTTTATCCCCGCGGAGGCATGATTTCCATCCCCGCCGGTATCTATCGTCTTTTCAAGGAATCGGGAGGAGAGATCCGTTTTGGCTCAACGGTGAGGCGCGTCTTGCTGGAAGGAAGGAAGGCGATAGGGGTGGAGCTAGCCGACGGCACCCAGATCCGCTCCCGGATAGTCCTATCCAACATCAATGCGAAGGTTCTCTACCTGGAGTTGGTGGGAAGAGAGAATCTCCCTGGCTGGGCCATTCGAGCCATAGAGAGCTATGAGGTCTCTATTCCCTGTCCCATGATCATGCTTGGTCTGGATCAGGCTCCGGACTTGCAGGCCCATCACACAATCTGCTACGGGACAATGGAGGAGATGAATAGCGCCTACTTCGATTATTTCAAGAAAGGCAAGCTTCCCGAGGGAGGGATGATGATCATCTGCTGGCCCACCCACGCGGACCCCTCCCTGGCGCCGGAGGGAAAACACGCGCTCAACATCGTCACCCTCGCTCCCTACCGACTTGCCGAGGGTAGTTGGGATCAATTGAAGGAGCGCTATCTGGACATCATGTTAGACGCAGTGGAAAGTAGGTTCCATATCCAGCTGCGTGACCATATCGTCACCGCTAAAGTAAGCACCCCTCTTGATTTTGAGAGAGCGTTGCTTCATCCCCAGGGAGCTGTCTATGGGCTGAACAACGACCTTTTCTCCACCGCCATGTTCCGTCCCGGTCTACGTTCCCGGGTAATCCAAGGTCTCTACCTCGCCGGCGCCTCCACCCACTTTGGGGGAGGGGTGCCCACCACCATCGGTTCTGGGATAGCGGTAAGCGGCATTATCGAGAAAGATTACGGTTGAGAAAATCCGCCGGAAATCTCAACCTCGCAGGCGACAATAATAATATTATTTCGGAACATTTCAACTCACGCATGGGGACAAGTTTGGAAGCTGGCAAGCGGGAAAAGCATGAACGCGAATCCGCAACTGAGATAATCTCAATTAACGACAATTTACGCGGAAACCGTCGTCGACCCTATAATCAAAGCTTACAATTCTTGAAAATTTATTGACATATTGTTAAAATGTTGTCATGGCCAAGCAAAGAAAGCGTATGCAGCGCGGAGAGAGAAAGGAACTCATCCTTAAAGCGGCGGAGAGAATCTTCGCCGAAAAGGGTTACCGTATGACTTCGGTGACTGACATAGTGGAAGCATCTGACATCGGTCGGGGCACCTTTTACCTCTATTTTAGCTCCAAGAAAGACATCTTTCTGGAGCTCATCGAGTTTTATTTCGAAAGGTTCGCCAGTATCCTTCGGGAAAACCACCGGGAGCTGGAGAAGGTTATAAGAAGCGGAGGGAATGTGCTGGAATCTTGGAGGAAAAACGTAGAGAGGATACTTGGTTTCCACAGCGAGAACCCCTATCTTACCTCCATCGTCTATCAGGAGGCGCTGGGGCGGGATGAGGATTTCGCTTTGAGAGTGGACGAACTCTCCAAGCTGGCGAAAAAGCTGTACCTGGAGGAGTTCAGGTTGATGGCCAAGCACAACCTGATTCGCCCCTGCGATCTGGAGCTAGTGATATCCATCGTGACCGGTTCGACCATAACCGTGATCATGGAACACCTACTGAGGAAGAAGAGAGCTAACGTGAGAGCCCTCGCTCGTGAATTGGTGGAATACCACTCCCGCGCCCTCGCTCCCTAAAACCTTATACGGATAGCTCTAACTAACCCTTGAAGGCCGATCGCGTCGATGGTCTGAGATTTACGAATGAATACGAGGATTACATTAACGGGTCCACTATATATCGTGTCCACTATACGATTCGCTGACTCTGCGCCACAAAAGAAGGAAAACAAAAAATTGGACGCTTATATAATTTTTGAAACTTTAATCGGGCACTCCGAAGGTATATTCCAAGTTTGAACAATTCCCTCACCCATCACGCCGGAATTAACGCAGGAAAAACCGGAGGCACGTTATTCCACAATCTACGAAATTACCGCGGATATCGTGTGATAAGATGCGCTAGGGTATCATAAGATGCGTTAGGGTTTAATATAAATGGAATTAAAGGTGGGAATGGATGGCTATCGCGACCATTAGAGGTATTCCTTCGGAGCGGTCGTTCAAACTTAAGAAAACACTCCTCCTCGCTCCATACCAAATTGATATAGAAAGGGCGCGATATTACACAAAGGCCTGGAAAAAAGGGGAATCTCTTTCATCCTGATTTAGTCGTGAGGATCTCTGGTTACTGCGCCTATTTCACCGATTTGGGTAAGCCCATCCAAGACGACATCATCGCCCGCACCGATTTCGCGCGCTTTGAGCTATCGGGAAGCCAATCAAGCAAATATTTTACAATATATATATAACGTTTCTTAATCGAATCGGCGCAATTAAGGAATGGCGACTGGCATAATCGCTAAGATGATTAATGGATAACGCTCCCTTGCTTTATTTGCTATAACTTTCTTTATCTATCCAATGGAAGG
>JACVIX010000186.1 GCA_015711725.1 Candidatus Geothermincola primus
GCTTATTATATTTGGGCAAATCTTTTCTCGAGAAGGGCGATCACAGCCAGAGGGTGGTTGAAATACTTTGGCTTTCTCTGCTTATAATATCTTAATAATATTTTAGGAATGAAACCATATGGTTAGATGGCTTTTCGGCCCTTTGCTGCGGGTTACATAGCGTAGAAAAGATTACAAACGAGTCTTGAGAAGGGGGTTTTTACATGGAGAAAATATGGGTAAAAAATTACGACTACTTCGTCCCTGAAACCATCCGCTATCCTAGGATTCCTCTTTACCAGATCCTGGAACTCACCTGCGTCAAATACGACGAGCAGGTCGCCACCATCTTCTTCGACCAGAAGATGACCTATGGACAGCTGCGCGACCACGTGAGGCGTATGGCCACCGCGCTCAAAGGCATGGGCGTGAGCAAGGGGGACCGGGTGGCTTTAATGCTGCCCAACTCCCCCCAGTTCATCATCTCCTATTACGGGGTTCTAGAGGCGGGAGGGGTGGTCACTAATATCAGTCCCCTGCACGTGGAGAGGGAGATAGAATACGAGCTCAACGACTCCGGTTCGGAGACCATCATCTATCTAGACCTCTTTCACTCCCGCATCCAGGCGGTGCAGGAGAATACGCCGCTAAAGAGAAAGATCGCGACCAGCATCACCGACTACATGGAGACCCCCACCCAGGTGATGGCGGAGAAAGACCAAAACACTTACTTCTTCCGCGAGGTCATCGAGGACTCCACACCGGATGCCCCAGACATAGAGATTAACCCCCAGGAGGATCTGGCGGCTCTCCAATACACCGGAGGGACCACCGGCATACCCAAGGGGGTTATGCTCACCCATTACAATCTCCTGGCCAATGCCTTTCAGTGCGCCGCCTGGGGCAAAGAGTTCACCGAGCGGGGCAACGACGTCTACCTGGATGTCATCCCTTTCTTCCATTCTTACGGGCAGACGGTGGGAATGAACACCGCCATCCTTAACGCCGCCTCCATGATCCTCATCCCCCAGTTCGAGATCAACATGCTCCTCCAGGCCATCCAGAAACACCGCCCCAATTTCTTCCCCGGGGTACCCACTCTTTATGTGGCTATTCTCAATCACCCCGACGCCCTCCAGTACGGGGTGGACCGGATCAGGCTATGTAACTCCGGATCCGCCCCCCTGCCCTTGGAGGTACACCGCCAGTTCAGCCGCATCTCAGGAGGGATTTTCTGTGAGGGTTACGGGCTCTCCGAGGCATCCCCGGTGACCCACTCCAACCCCATCATGGGGATGAAGAAGATCGGCTCCGTGGGCATACCCTTCCCGGACACCGACGCCAAGATCGTGGACGTGGACACCGGCACCGAGGAGATGGGCATAGGCGAGCCCGGGGAGCTATTGGTGCGTGGCCCCCAGGTGATGAAGGGTTACTGGAACAAACCCGAGGAGACCGACTTGGTGCTTAAAGACGGTTGGCTCTTCACCGGCGACATCTGCACCATGGACGAGGACGGGTATTTCTACGTGGTGGATCGCAAAAAGGATATGATCATCGCGGGTGGCTTCAATATCTATCCCCGGGAGATCGACGAAGTGCTTTTCGAGCACCCCAAGGTACAGGAGGCGGTGGCGGTGGGCATCCCCGACGAATACCGGGGAGAGACAGTAAAAGCTTACATCGTGTTAAAACCTGGCATGACCGCCACCGAGGAGGAGATCATCTCCTTCTGCCGGGAACGACTGGCATCCTATAAGGCGCCCCGTATGGTGGAATTTCGCGATTCGCTCCCCAAAAGCTTGGTGGGGAAAGTGCTGCGCCGCATTCTCAGGGAGGAGGAGATCGCCCGCAGAGGGAAGAGCTAGGTGGTCGCGCCAAGGGCTCCTTTTCAAGACCTGATGGTCGAGCAAACAAGGCAATAGCCCTATAACAGGCTCGAGCGGGCGGCATTCCGTATAAAAAGCTTTCGGCTTTGAAAAAGGAGTTATCCCTCCTCCCCTTCATGCCACGAATATCCATTCGTCACGCGGAGGCCGAGCCGCTTCCCCGGATGGCGTGTATGCTTCACCACAATCAGGAAAAATTTTCCCTCGGGTTTATCTTTTTAAGGCGCGCACCTTGACGCTCAATACCATCTTGGAGATTTCGCCAACCTCCTCGGCGGATAGCTGGAGATCGCGCATGATGGCCGCTGCAGTGGGGTCGCTGATGATGCTCTCTATGGGAAAGGCGGACTCCTCGATAACCTCCACCTCCTCGAAGCCCGCTCTGCGGATGGAACCAAGATAGTCCTCTTTGCGCAGGGCTCCAGCCACGCAGCCGATATATGCCTCTATGGAGCTCATTACCTGGGGCGGCAGTTCTCCCAACAGCACGATATCCGAGATCATTAACCTGCCCCCGGGTTTGAGCACTCGGTAGGCTTCTCTGAAAACCTGATCTTTGTCCGGCGCCAGGTTAATAACGCAATTGGAGATGATAACATCCACACTGGAATCCGCCACCGGTAGATGCTCTATCTCGCCCAGGCGGAATTCAACGTTTCCGAAGCCTCCTTTCTCCGCGTTTTTCCGGGCTTTCTCCAGCATCTCCGGGGTCATGTCCACCCCGATAACTACACCACTCTCGCCCACCCTCTGAGCCGCCAGGAAACAGTCGAAACCCGCTCCCGATCCTAAATCCAGTACCACCTCTCCTTCCCGAAGCGAGGCCAGAGCCACCGGATTGCCGCATCCCAAACCCAAGTTAGACCCTTCCGGAACTGAGTTCAAATCCTCATCGGTATATCCTATCTGCTTGCTCAAGGAACGTACCATATCGGTCTGCGCGCCCCCGCAGCAGGTGCTGGTAGCGGCGCAACAGAAACCGTCGCCCTTAGCCAAGCTGGCATATCCCTCCCTTACCGCCTTTTTAATCTCCTCTTCTTTCATCTCTCTCCTCCTCACCTAGAACCTTTTTTTCTTTCTCTATCGGGACTGCAACCATTCAGGGCTGTACCTAAAGATGTGCTCTTCAGACAAGCCGAAGATCCTAAAAATTAGCCAATCTCCCGTGCCGCCTACCAGAGAGCTTCCTTCATCACCGGTCCCAGCATATCTCGGACCATGCCCGAGAATTGGTCCGCCTTGATCAGGCTTAAGCAGCAGATCTCACCATCCAGCTCGAAACTAACCACCACCAGCTTGTCCCCAGGGCCTATCCTAGCCTTCTCCCTCAATTCCTTGGGCAGCACCATCTGCCCCCTCTCGTCAACGGTAACCAAGGATTCCACCCGGCAGCAGCTCGCCGCTTCCGAAGGGGTATCACAACAAGCCTTGCTCTTCACCGCCAATCTCATCACCTCTCTATCTCCTTTTAAATCTTTATTTTCCGTTTATTCTTAATATTCTTATTATTCTGACTCATAAAATTATTATAATTTATCAGACCAAACCTGGTAAATATTTTTCTAAAAGAAAAGAATGGTTAAATAATTGCCCGAGGAGATCTACCTGCTTCAATGAAGAGATAGAAATTAAATTCATTAAACAAAACGGTCTCGCAACGGCATCGGCGAAAAGATCTTACCGATTCCGTCCTTTTATTCGATAGACTGTCTTTCCGCATCATCTGGTTCCGGCCATCGGAATTGCGCATCCGATATTACATTTAACGATACTTAACTATTATAAAATTTATTGGGAATCTTATTTCTGTCAGTGTGTTGAATTATTTGAGATCATTGAGGTGTGCGCACCCGCGAATTCACATTTACATGGCAAACGACAATAAAACGACAATAAACAAATATCTTCGGGGAAGCACCATATGCCAAGCAGAAACCGCTCGCTCATCCAACATGGCGCTGGACGTCCAGCATTCTTTCTATCGAGGACCCACTGCCCACCTCAACCGGTAAGAACCCCTTTTTTAAGTATGCATACCGATCCTCCAACCCACCGCCGATAAACTCTTTCGCGATCCCTCTTTAACTCTCGTACCTGTCCACCAAGTCGGCGGCGATGATCCCCGAGGCCACCACAGCCGGCACGCCCCCTCCGGGATGGGTGGAGGAACCCGCCAGGTAAAGCCCTTTGACGCTTTTGGACTTTGCCGCCGGACGCAGCACCGTCTGATTGGTGATATCCTCCTGTAAATCGTAGATTGCCCCCTGTGGCAGAAGCAGCTTGCGCTCGAAGTCAAGGGGGGAAGCCAGGTCCGCGATCACCACGTGATCCCTAAGCTCAGGCATGCAGGTCTTTTGCAAATAATCTATGGACTCCTCGATAAAACGCTCCTTCTCCCTATCCCAATCGGTGCCCTTTAGCTGGTAAGGCCCCATGAAGATGACATTCAAGGCGTGTTTGCCCTCGGGAGCCAAGGAGGGGTCGGAATGGGTGGGCCAGCACACCAACCCAAACTGCCTCTCGGGCAACAGCCCTTGGAGATGCCGATTCCACCAATAATCGTTCATCTCTTCCATGGTGGCGGTAATCATGGAGTGATGCGCTTCCAATGGCGGAACATAGTCCACCCCCAGATAAAGCATGGGCACGGACACCGAGTATTGATAGCTCTTAATCCCATAGCGCGCCAGCCAGGGAAGGTGCTCCTCACCAATCATCTCTAGATAGAGGGTCTTGGCGTTGACATTGGAGACCACCACCGGCGAGGTGATCTCCTCCCCATCCGCCAGCTCCACCCCGCAGACGCGACCCCCTCTCACCAGAACCCTGATGACCCGAGAGTTCATCCTTACCTCCATGCCGAACTTCTCCCCACGGCGTTTGAGAGCTTGGGGGATGGCGATCATTCCTCCCCGAGGGTAATAAACCCCCTCATGTTCGGAGTAAGGAAGCAGGGCGAAGACCCCCGGCGCCAAGCCCGGAGGAAGACCTAGATACCAGGATTGGAAAGCCATGGTGGAGAGCACTTGGGGATTGCGGAAAAATCCTCTGAGGACGTCCTCGTAGCTTTTGGTGAAGAAGGGACCGTATTTGAACAAAGCGGGTATCTTGAGGAAGATTCTCAACATATCCGCTCCGCTATTGGCCGGGCTGGTGAAAAAACCTCCCTTGGTGGTGACGCGCAAGAATTCCGAGAAGGTCTTGGCGAAACTACGCCAGCTCTCTCCGTCCTGAGGATCTATCCGGCTGATCGCCGCAGCGGTGCCCTCGCTGGACAAGGGGTAATTGACCCGGGAGCCGTCTTCGAGAATGGAGCTTAACACTGGGTCGCAG
>JACVIX010000187.1 GCA_015711725.1 Candidatus Geothermincola primus
ATACAATGTGAACGAGGCGGAGTCGTTTCTTCCAAATTCGCGAATCATGACCTTTTTCCTCTGCCTTGAGCGGTCCTTTTTTCATGTTTTATTCGGAAGCCCCTCCCCTCATGGGAAGGAGATTTCTAGTTGAAGGAGGAACATCCCTCTCAAGCCCGCCTCGCTGTTCCAGTTAGAGGCCCAAACTGCCCGCGTGCCATCCGAGGTGATGGTTCCATGGGTCTCCTCCCAATACTCCGCCGTGGTGTTATATATCTTGGAGAGGTAATAGACTTGTGGTTTTTCCGGATCGAGCCTTACCAGAACGTTGGTGCGGTCCAACCAGTTCCGTTCAGCCATACCGGGACCTAAATGGGTGCTCGCAAGGCAGAGAGCCGGGGAGTTACAGGAGATGTGCACGCCGGAGCTAAGCCCCACCGGCGACTCGTCGTCGTAGTAAAGCCGGAGCAGTCTAGTGTGGCCAGATCCCGGATAGTCCTCCACCTCCCTGACCGGTCTGGTTTGGGGGCTCAGTCGGATCATGTCCACGTAATCGGTGTGGGAGTTTTGCATCACCAGCACCTCTTCGCCCTGTGTGTCCAGACCCACGTCGGCATGGGACGTGGTGCAATCCACTTGATGAAAGGAGGTGAGTTCTCGATTGGCGATGACGCAGCCAGCGAGATTGCCACCATTGGTTTCCATCCCCCCTATGATCACCCAGTTGCCCTTCACCGACATCCCCACCCAGTCGATATCGCTCTCCTCGGGACTCACCCGGTAAAGACCCAACACTTGGTCGGAAAAACGGTCCCAGCAGAATATATACCTAGGTCGGTAATCCTGGGCGGTCCCTTGGATCATCAGAGCCCAGTAGCGTAAATCCGCAGAGGCCTCTCCCTCATCCTTCATGGTGACGCGATATAGGTCGGGCTCCCTGGAGAGAAGGGGAGAGATGACGGGATGGCGAGCGAAATCCCCGATTGTCTCTTCTTCGCCACTGATAACATTCACCCGCAAGACGCGGAAACCGGCGATGCCCCAGAGGTAATGAGAATGGTCAGGGTCCCAGCGGGGTTCCGCCATGCCGGATGCGACGTAAACCAGGTTGGAAGGCTGATTATAAGGGAAAGTTTCGGTTTTATAGACCAGGTAATCACCGCTTTCTCCGATGAGCACGACCATGGATTTGTCTCGGTTGAAGGGGTCGAAGCGGGAATACTCATGCCTTCCGCCCGCCGCTCCAGGCTCGGTGACCCTGGTGATGGCGGCGGCAAAAGGGTCTCCGGAGAAAGAGGCGCCCGTTTCAGGATAAGGCAGTCGGGGTTCCGGATAGCGAGGGTTCTCACCGGAGAGAGGCTCCGGGACCTCCTTTAGGTGGATGAGTCCCTTGCGAGTATCGACTCCCTCCTCCCCTGTTAATTCCCCTGTCTGATCGGGAGATTTTCCTCTCCCGCACGCGGAAGGGAGAAGCAGAACCATGATGAGGAGTATGGTCATAATGTCAAGAGGAAGGCGGTACCTTCTGGAGAAGCGCATATTCGCTCCCTTCCACGCGCGACGGTTATTTCTCGAGAAGTTTCCCAATCATCAGCAAGGCGAATATATCATCATGCAAATCACCGAGCTTATTCCCGATAAGCGTTTCCTTAATCCCTTTAGGTGATTTGACGGCGATCTGATTATATATGTATTTTATACGGCGCTTAAATAAATTTTCCAACGATTGGTTTTAACGCCAATGTCTTTCATAATAATATTACATATTGTAATTTGGAAAAACAGAGTCTAATCATATTTTATACCGTATTCAAATTGAACTTACCCGGAAAGGGTTCGCGTCCTTTCCTTTTGTTTCCTATCCGCGCGTCTCGACACACCGAGAGGCAGCCCTCAAAGTGTGCTCTTTATCGCGTGACTTAAAAAAAGAAGTGCCTCCACAGGGACAAGCCGCCTCGCTTCCTCCATTATCGCCGTCGCTGAGACTTCTATCATCTTTGAGACCCGCCCAATTTACGTGAACTCGGTTCAAGTTTTCCGCGCGAAGTGCCGTTCCATCATAATTAAATGATTGAAAGCGCTGGACCGGCATGGTGACATTCTGACCCCCGCCGTTGCCAAAGCAATTGTGTTTTCGAGATGATTTTGCCGTCATGTCGCCAAGATTAAACGAAAGACCCGAGAAGCGGCGAATGGGAGTGCTGGCGCAGTGCGAAACTCAAGACGTAAAGAATTGATCCGGAAACCTGGTTCGTCGAATGGATAAGGAGGTATCGGTGATGACAGCGGATTTCAAGCGGGCGGCTCTAAGGCTTAATATCTTCGAGAACGAGGAGTTTGACTTCCAGCTGATAAGGAGCCTGGGCGCTTCCTGCAGAGGCGGCGCTACCTTGGGAGAATGCATTGCCACGGCGAGACGCATAGCCGACGGGGACATACAGGGATGGTGAGGGAATGGGCAATCACTACAGGGTTCGCATAGAAGCGGTGGTCTGAATTCGCCTCCGGGGGAGCCGTAAGCGCCGCTCGCGAAGCATATCTGCGGGCTTCCATGTACTGGCGCGCCGCCGAATACTATGGGTTTTTCTCAGATCCGGAGAGAAAAAAACACTGGAAGAACAGCGTGCGCTGCTTTCGCCAGGCGGCGAGCTTCATGGGACATCGCTGGGATATTCTGGAGATACCATTCGATGGGATAAGGCTCCCCGGTTATTTTTTCTCACCCACCGAGGAGGAGACTCCCCTTCCCACCCTCATGCTCCTCTCCGGCTTTGATGGCACCATGGAGGAATCTTGGTTCGGGATCGCCGCTCACGCCCTGGATGACGGCTACAATGTCATGATGTTCGAGGGTCCTGGGCAGGCGGCTATGTGTCATCTCTACCCGGAACGTCCGTTTATGCCCGATTTCGAAAAGCCGGCGGGCGCGGCGGTTGACCTGGCTATTTCCCGCCCCGACGTGGATTCCCAACGCCTGGCTCTGATGGGATTCAGCCTAGGAGGTTATTTCGCGGCTCGCGCCGCGGTTTATGACAAAAGAATCAGTGCGTGCGTGCTCAATTCGCCTATCGTGGACATGTATGGGTATTTCGCTGGTTCGGCATTGAAGAACCTGCTGGATCTACCGGAGGAGGACTACGAGGCGGCCATGCAGGCAGTTCCGATCATTCGTTGGGTTATCGAGACCTTCGGCAGACGCTTCGGGGCGAAGACCGTCCCCGCCATCTTCGAAAAAATGAGGGAATTTAACATCCTGGACAAGGTGGGAGAGATCGCCTGCCCCACCTTATCCCTGGTGGGCGAAGGTGAGGGAGAGGAAGCCCGCAGTCAGACAGACTATTTTTACGAAAGGGTCTCCGGACCGAAAGCAAAATACGTTTTTACCGAAGAGGAAGGGGCTGACGCGCACTGCCAGGTGGGCAACCTTCCTCTTATGAGCGGCGTGGTGCTTTCCTGGCTGAAGGGAATAGACTGGGGCAAAGACGCATAAAGCCGTGATCGAGCGAATAGCGAGAAAAGAGCGCCTTCCGTGAGGGGTACAGGGCCTCGTTTTTTTCCCATATATAAACGAACCATTTCCGATAAATCGCCGATGTTATGGTTTAATCCCCTCTCTTGAATCGCTCAGCGTGGCCATTCGCCGCTACGGACCACGAGCCAGGAGCAAATAAAATGAAGGTGAGCCGAATTGCTATAATATTGGTGAAAGCGAAGCTAACTGGCGGGTGAAAGGAGCGCCCTTGGACGAGGCTGTATTCGCCTACGGTCACAACATGGACCTGCCACGACTGAAGAAATGGCTCTCCAAATACGGATACGACCCTGAGGGCATCCTGGGCGCGGAAGCGGCTTCGCTTGAAGGCTATGACTTGGTCTGGAACTACCATTCCTGTTCCGGCGAAGGAGGCGCCGCCAACATCGAGCCAGCGGAGGAAGGAGAGGTCTGGGGTCTGCTCATCGAGTTGAGAGAGGAACTGGTCCGCGCTTTCGATCACCGAGATAACCACCCCACCGCCTATACCCGTCTATCCCAAAAGGTTACGGTGCGCACCGCATCCGGGAGGGAGGTCCCCGCTTGGGTCTATATCGCCAGGCCCAATTACGGGGGACGCAGGGACGTTTGGCCCACTAGAAAATATAAAGAGATGCTTATCTCTGCCGCCATCGAACACGGCCTTCCCCAGCGATATATCGAAAAGTTAAGGAACGTTCCCGAGAAGAAAACAGGTAAGGATAATTGAATCTCCATACCTCTGGGAATCGTTTGAACCCAGAAGTCCATCTGCGCCTCGAGCACGCGCGGCCACTGGACGGCGCCGCAACTGACCAATCCCATTCTCAAGTGGCGCTTCTTGGATAAGCGCCATCCTCATCCCTATAGCTCACACACCAGCCGCGATAATCGATGATAACCCGCTGTAGCGCTCCCTCTATGAGGCGCTATAGAATAGAAAAAGGCTGGGGATAACCCTCCGGCTTGTCGATATTCTCGTAGATAGGAAGCCAGCGCATATCCGACTTCTTGGGACCGAACCAGGAATGTCTGTTGTCTCCGGGCATGCGGGTAAGAACTTTGAAGAAACCTCTCGCCACCCCCTCCGCCCCACGCTCGATCCTTCATTCCATATGAACCCTTATCCCCACCACTTCGCCGAAATCTTTTCCCATGGACATCTCCTCTTGGCTTATTAACACTTTCTTTACGTGATGTAATTTTGCAAATCAAAGGAATGAGGCTCTTGATTTTTCCCATTGCTTAATTACATCGGAAAGATGAGGCTCTTGATTTTTCCCATTGCTTAATTACATCGGAAAGATGAGGCTCTTGATTTTACCCATTGCTTAATTACATCGGAAAGATGAGGCTCTTGATTTTACCCATTGCTTAATTACATCGGAAAGATGAGGCTCTTGATTTTACCCATTGCTTAATTACATCGGAAAGATGAGGCTCTTGATTTTTCCCATTGCTTAATTACATCGGAAAGATGAGGCTCTTGATTTTACCCATTGCTTAATTACATCGGAAAGAT
>JACVIX010000188.1 GCA_015711725.1 Candidatus Geothermincola primus
GCCAGTGTGTCCTTGCCTTCTTTTTTATCTCTTTTTTGACAAGCAATTATGTCCTCGGGTTATTTTTTATCTCTTTTTTGACAAGCAATTGTGTCCTCGGGTTATTTTTTATCTCTTTTTTGACAAGCAATTGTGTCCTCAGGTTATTTTCTATCTCTTTTTTGACAAGCAATTGTGTCCTCGGGTTATTTTCTATCTCTTTTTTGACAAGCAATTGTAACCTCAGGTTATTTTTTATCTCTTTTTTGACAAGCAATTGTGTCCTCAGGTTATTTTCAATCTCTTGGCGAAGATCCGCCCATTGGGTCTTTAGAACGAACGCGCCAACAGACATTCTTGCCTTTCTCTAATTGGGACTCCGCGAGGGTGCGCTTATCCCAGTTATTTCGCAATCATCGCATATTCAATTGGGAGCGCCCTCTACGCGTGGATTGAGCTTGGAAAAAGCTTTTAGCATAAATTTGAATAATAATGGCACCTTCAACCAGCGCGAAGAGCGCCATCGCCCCAATATCCAATCGGGTTAATAATCGCTTTATAACTCGGATAAGCTTACCCCGCTTGTTTTGTTTTGACACATTTCACATGCTTTAATAATATTAATGGTGAAGGGAACCTAGAATTACCCTTCCTCTCCAGGTGAGCAGATGGAAGACGGGCAGAAAAGCAAAGATCAATTGATCGCCGAGTTAGCGGAATTACGGCTGCGCATCGAAGAACTCCAGCGAAAATACGAGGACCACCAGCTGGCGCTGAAAATTGTCAAAGAGAGCGAGGAATTCTTCCGCAACATCG
The DNA here is from genome assembly GCA_015711725.1 of Candidatus Geothermincola primus. GTDB lineage: Bacteria > Actinomycetota > Geothermincolia > Geothermincolales > Geothermincolaceae > Geothermincola > Geothermincola primus. The sequence continues at coordinate 796 of JACVIX010000188.1, forward strand.
TGGAAAACTCCCCTGATTTGGTTGCCATCATAGACGTAAACGGCAGGATCGTCACCGCCAATCACCAGTTCCGGGAGTCCTTCGGTTACCAAGACCTAAGGGATATAGCCCGCAGGAACATCTTCGAGTTCATCTTGCCGGAGGAGGTGGAACGCGCCAGAGAAGATTACGCCCTCCTCAAGAAGAAAGGCATAGTGAGGAACCTGGAGTACCACGTCCTAAAAGGGGACGGCACCTACGTTCCTGTGGAATTCAGCGCATCCAAGATGACCGACGCCGAGGGTAACGCCATCGGTTTCTTCGCCATAGCCAGGGATATTACCAAGCGCAAGATGTTGGAGAAAGCGCTGCGGGAAAGCGAGGAGCGTTACCGCGAGCTGGTGGAGAACCAGGGGGAAGGTATTTCCTTCGTGGACGGGGAGGAGAACTTCGTCTTCGCCAACCCAGCTTCAGAAGAGATCTTCGGGGTGCCCCCCGGGACCCTCCCCGGACGCAATTTGAGGGAGTTCACTGACGAAAGCACCTTCAAGATGATTAGGGAGCAGACCCGGGCGCGTATGTCTGGGAAAAAGAGCACTTACGAGATAAAGATCATCCGTCCGGACGGGGAAAAACGCTGGATCCGCCTCACCGCCATGCCCCGTTTTGATGAGAATGGGAGTTTTACCGGAGCCTTTGGGGTCTTCAGCGACATCACCCAGCGCAAATTTATGGAGGAAGCGCTTAAAGAGAGCGAGGAGAAGTACAGGGCCTTCATACAGTCGGCAAGCGACGCCATCATCAGCTGCGACAGCGAAGGGATCATCATTTCCTGGAACAAGGGCGCGCGAGATATCTTCGGTTACGAGGAGGAAGAGGCGCTGGGCAGGTCTATCAGGATGCTCATGCCCGAAGAAAAAATGGAGTCTTATATCGAGACCTTGAGGTCATCCATCTCCGGAAGTGGAGAGACGCTGGCTGGTAGGTTGATCGAGACTTACGGAAGAAGAAAGGACGGGTCCATCTTTCCTCTGGAGCTCTCTTCCGCCTCCTGGGAGACGGCTAGGGGCACCTTTTACACCGGCATCATCCGGGACATCACCCAGCGCAAGATCATGGAGCAAGAACTGCGCCTGGCTAATCGAGAATTGAACGCCTACGCTCACACCGTCTCCCACGACCTCCGCTCCCCCATAGCCACCATCGAAGGTTACGCCCAACTAGCGACAAAGGCTTGTGAGGAAGGAGACCGGGAGTTGGAAAAGAAGAGCTTGGAAACCATCAGGAGGCTCACAGGTCGAGCCATCCACCTCATCGACTCTCTGCTGGAATACGCCAAGTCGGGTAAATTGGAGGGAGAGATGACGGAGGTCAACCCCGGGGAGATCATCGCGGAAACCCTCATGGAGTACAATGAATCCATCCATAACTCCGGGGTTGAGGTAACCGTAAAGGAGAGGTTCCCCAATGTTATCGCCGATCCGGTGAAACTGCATCAGGTCTTCTCCAACCTTCTGGGCAACGCCCTCAAATTCATGGGGGATAATCCCCATCCCCAGGTTGAAATAGATTGGGAGACGAGAGAGGGAATGCTTGAGGTTTCGGTGCGGGACAACGGTATAGGTATCCACCCCGATCTCAAGGAGAAGATTTTCGAGCCTTTCCGGCGTTTCAACCACAAAAGGGATCCCGGATTGGGCATCGGTCTTTCCACGGTGAAGCGTGCGGTGGAGGCATGGGGCGGTAGCATATGGATGGAATCGGCTCCAGGAAGGGGCTCTTCCTTCTTCTTCACCATCCCCCTTGCCAAAAGCCTCTAGAAAAATCAAGACCAGAGGATTGAACTGCAGATGTCGGCAGTAGACGGATCGTGATGTCAGATTCAGGTCCGCGCGGAAAGATAAAAACGACATCTTTCCCTGTCTCCTTCTCCATTCCGTTTTGCATGAGTTGCGGCTTGAAAAAGAGACGGTACCACTCGATGTAACATAAAAACGTTCCCTTAGGTGAACACAACATTTAGCTCCACTTTTAAATAGCTTTGATTAATTTTTAGCATTCGACAAATATTTTCAATATGTAATATTTAAGCAAACGATAAGTTTGAATGAAAGATGAAGTTCCGCTCATATTTCTCGGCTTGGCATGCTCTCGATAACCAGCGCCGAATTCTGTAAGAAAATAATCGACATGGAAAGATGTCCCGATCTTCTCCCAGCTGATAGGAAAACGGGGTAATGATGTCTGGGATATATCCTCCAGCCAATGGCGAGCACATGTACGGGAAGCGTCAGGAGCAACCCAAGAACCATTAAACACAAAAAAATCACCCTGATAGAGGTGCAAGTGTCAAAACAAGAAAAATCATAGGGGCCACCGTGTGAGTATGACCCCAAGAGCCAAAGCGCGAGTTATTGCGGATAAGACCGGAGTCTTTCAGGAAATCTGACGCCAGCCGAAGAATCAGCCACGTCGAGAACGCAATTCCCGCCGCTCGCCGCTCACCGCTATATATATTCGCCGCTTGAGAAAAGACGGGCATAGACATTGTCTCCCAGCTTCATGGTCTTGGCGCCGGTCTCCAGGCGCCCTATCCTCGCTCCAGGATAGGTGTTCTTTTTTCCTTGAAACTGGGGAAGCCAGCGCATCTCCGCCTCGAACATCTCCTCCACCATGTTGCGTATCTCGTGAGGAGCAAGGGTCGCGGCGGTCAAGGGGTCCATCAGGCAGGCATGGTAAGCCGCTTCGTAATCGCCCTCTAGGGCGGCTTCCACCGCCAGTTCCTGGACGGAGACATTGGAACGGCACAAAGCCGCGCACACCTTGGGCAATTCTCCCACGTAGGTGGGGTGAAGGCCTTTCCCGTCCACGAAAACCGGGACCTCCACGCAGCAATCATAGGGAAGGTTGGTGATGAATCCCTTGTTAAGCATGTTGCCGGCGAAGCCGAAAGGCTGCCCGGTCAATTTCGCGTTGATTATATCGGCAGTGTACTCCCGGGATTTTCTACCAGGCTCGTAAGGGACGGGGACATCACCGCGAGCCATAGATCTAAGCAAAGCCTCGTTGGCTTCCTGTCCATCCCGGTGGGCTTTGTAGGCCCCCCCTGTCTCCCCCGCAAGCCAGGGACCACCAAAGAGTTCCTTCAAATCTTCCCGGTGGCGGAAATAGGGAAGGTACTCGGAGGTATGGCCAGGACTCTCTGTGCAGAAATAGCCGGTGGCTTTCATCATCTCGAAACGATACTGTTCGAAAAGGATGGGACCTTCCCGATCCAGCTTCTCCCAGATGCGGGGATAAAGGTCCAGGCCTCGGTGTTTGAAAGTAAGGAACCAAGCCATATGGTTGATGCCAGCGGTGAGCACCTCGCATTCATTATGATCCACTTGTAACCACTCGCATAGAAGTTGTGTGGTATGCTGGACCCCATGGCAGAGACCCACGATCTGAAGATGGGGAAATGACTTTTGCATGGCCCAGCAGCAGATAGCCATAGGGTTGGCGTGATTGAGGAAAAGGGCTTCCGGGCAGAGCTCCTCCATGTCCCTCAATATATCCATCAGCGCGGGAACGTGCCTCAAGCCTCGAAAAATCCCCCCAGGGTTGAGGGTATCCCCTACGCACTGGTCCACCCCATACTTGAGAGGTATCTCGATATCCAGCCGGTAGGCGTCCAATCCTCCCACCATGATCATGCAGATGGCGAAATCTGCGCCTTTCAGTGCTTTTCTCCTGTCAGTGGTGGCGGAAAAGCTGCAACTCAACCGGTGTTTTTCCTTCATGTTGTTCATCACTTGATAAACGGTTCTCAGCTTGGACTCATCCACGTCCATCAAGGCGAAATGGGCGTCTTTTAAGGAATCGAAGAAGATGATGTCTTGAATGAGTCTGTGGCAAAACTCACCGCTTCCCGCGCCGATCATGGCTATCTTGGTCATCGGACGCAAACCCCCTTTACACTGTTACCTTCAAAGAAAATGGTTTTTGTTCACAGACGATTTTAAACCAAATTGTTGAATTGGTGAAATATTATTACATAATGAAAATATTCTTTTTAGGGACAACCCGCATACAATGTGAACGAGGCGGAGTCGTTTCTCCCAAATTCGCGAATCATGACCTTTTTCCTCTGCCTTGAGCGGTCCTTTTTTCATGTTTTATTCGGAAGCCCCTCCCCTCATGGGAAGGAGATTTCTAGTTGAAGGAGGAACATCCCTCTCAAGCCC
>JACVIX010000189.1 GCA_015711725.1 Candidatus Geothermincola primus
AATTGCGGTGGCTTTCAATGCTTAGGGTCCGATAAATAATGGGTAAAGCCACGAGTCCGTTCGCCTCAAGCTCAAACAAACTCAAGGGCTCCCATCTCGGTTGGATGGCAAAAGCTCATCGTTGTAATGACCACAGGCCTCGCTGTTCATTTCTAGCTTCTCTTTCAAGTTGTAAAAAATAAGTGGAGTAACTCACATCCGGAGGATAAGTGGCGCAGCTGGCATAACCTTCTCTAACCAGCGCAGCGTTTATAAAAAGGGAATCCACATAAACATATCTGAGCAAGCGTCCGTATCGGTCTCTGTCGCTTACGTCCCTCTTCAGCTTAACTTTTTTCCCTCCCACCAGAGTTTGGTTGTAATCCCTGGCTTCCTTGCCAAAGACCTGGTCCAGCTCGGGGGCGTTAACGCCGATGTAGCGAACCTTCTCCACTCTTCCATTGGGAAAGGTTACCTCGATGGTGTCCCCGTCTATGACTCTGTTTACCAGACCCTCGTCCCCGCCGGGATTTTCCGGAAGTTGAGCAGCAGATTCCTCAACCGCTTCTCCTCGGTGCATCGCGTCGGATTCCGCCAGCTCTCCTTTTACCTCGACCTCCTTTTGTGGACGGACATCATAAATCATCCATACGGTCGAGCCCGCCACCATGAGTAGTACCAGGAGAAGGAAGGCGAGTCCGGACCACCCCCGTATCTTATTCCTCAGCTCGAGATAATTTCTGGCGTACATGATGGCTAGGACGGGAACGCTTAGGAAGACCACCACCCAGAAATGCTTAAGAATAATAATGGAAAGGTAGAGCGAAGCCGCGAAGATTATGATAAGCACTAGACATCCCAATACTCCCACAGGACCGCTCTTCTCTTCCATCATAACTCCTCCACTGCATCGTAAAAACGCGTCAGATCATTGAAAATCAGACCTGATAATATTTCTTCGCGTGTGCATACACATCCCTTCTGGATTTGTCTTGAAGCGATGGTAAGCCCTTTATGAACCGTATTTTAAACCTCCGCAGTGACAAATTCGGGTGAAGATGGCACAACTCCCCAAAAATTTTTCGCCAATCTTTAAGATTTTAAGCGAAGAGCGCTTTCGCAAAGAAAATCTTTCTTCGACCTTTTTAGGGATAAAGACAGAGAAAAGTACCGCACTCGAAACTCTCGATGTTTACGCGCCTTTGAAGGTAATGAACATAAATTCCGGCAGAAGACAGATATGTGGACCACCCCCTGAAAACGTCGCCTCCGTCTCCATCGAAGAACCCCGCATATAAGCAACGAAGGGAAGATCATAATGGCCTTTACGGGGTTCTCTCGTTCTAGCCTTCTGGTTTAATCTATCTCCCCCGAGTGGACCTTTTAAACCTTTCGATTGAGGTTCGTCACGAATGGGTGGTTTTCTCGCCGCTTTCCGGATGAAACTCCAACCAAAGAAATATAGCGCGGGTCATTCATTTCCTCGAGTGGCCCCCTCGCTCCACTTATAATGTTCTGAGGCGACCCCGGCGGAAGGAACAGGGTATTTTTTCTGCCTCCTGCGGCGATTCACCACGTTGTCCACGAAGGAAGAGATCTCTTCTTGTAGTACGGTCATGGGGGTCATACGCCTAATCCAAGAGTCCCCTTGTAGGCAGAGGGTGGGAATCCCCGCCCTTTTCTGAATCTCGTTGCGCACCGTGGAAAATACGCTCCAGGTCTGCTTGCAGGAATGGTGGCCACAGTATACGGCGCAATTGGCCCCCAGATCGCGGGCGGCATATATTACGTCGTCCAGCCATCGCGACCACATCGTGTCCCCTCCCACCTGTCTGGTCATAGGCATGTTCCAAGCCGCCTCCGCCATCCCCTCCAGCATGGAATCGAGTGAGGAGGTATCCACCGGGCTGGGAAAACAGAGGTCCAGACCGTCTCCTAGATAGGAGATGCCCCTTTCCTCCATCCAGTCGAAGAATCCGGGGAAGTCGAAGAAATATCCTAGGTAGATCCAGAGAGTCCGCGCTCGCTCTTCCCTTGCGGGGTAATCGTTGCTCTCCATGATCTCACGTACCCTTTTCACCATCATCTCCAAGTTGCGCACCCCCAGATCCGTGCCCCACATGGTAAAGCGAGTGGCGTATAGGAATAGTGCGAAGATGTTTGGAACCGGGCAGGGCACAAATTTATGTAAATCCCACAATTCGTAATAGAGCTCGGTGCAACGATTGGCTTTATCCATGACTTCCCTTACCCGTTCCTCTTCCAGTTTCTCTCCCACGAACTGCTGGATTTCCTCCACGAGACGACGAAAGTTACCGGAATAGATGGACCTCCCTCGGGAAGTACTGTAAGGAGGCTTCTCCAAGAAGAACTGAGGGATGTTCAGATAGGAGGAGACGAACTCGTGCACCTTGCTATTGACATCACATCCTCCTGGGGCGGACTGGATGATGGCATCGGGGCGAAAATCTCTCTCGGTGAGGATGGACCCCAGTTCGATGGTGTTGGCGGAGCATAGGTGATCGGGCAAGCCCAGGGAGATGGCGAAGTCCCAATAGGGCTCCCCTTGTCCCTCCAGCGCCACCACCGCCAGGGTGGAGAGCACCTCACTGGTTATAGCCGCGGCGTTATGGAAACAGTGGATAATCTCGGGTGGGAAATTGAAGGGCACCAGCAGTATCTTTCCTCCTCTCTCCCTCACCCGCCTGGCCTTGTCCAACCAGGCGGAGGTCATTTTGAAGAAGAATAAACCTTCCTTTCGGTAGCGGGGACGAAGCAGGGAAGTCATGCTTCTGGCGGTATCGCAGGGAAGGAGTCTCAGCAACCCTTCCACCTCTTCGTCACTCAGATTGTCCGGGAGGGTTTTGGTCAGGTCTAGCAGTGGAAAGACTCGGTTTAGCAGGCCGGCTTGGGCGCTCTCGACACCTTTCACCATTTTTTCACCCCTTCAACCCTTGCTCACGATCCCTCTCATCCAGCCAAACTAGCACCCATCATCGCAACCTACCTCCTCTTGCTACCCCCAATGTCTCCCCAGCCCTACCCTAACTTTTTCTACTTTGCCCCATCCCGGTGACCGCTTTTACTTTCAATCCACGAAAAATGCTCGGAAAAATCGACATTACAATAAGCAGATATCTACTCTACATACGTTCTCTCAACCAGGAATCCTTTGCCCTGTCCATCTCCTCAATTTTCTCCCTCAACCGCGCCAGCGATTCCTCCGCAGCTCCCCTCACCTTGATGTCCATGTCGCCACAGGCTTCTTCCAGAGCTTCTTCCGCACGCCTATCTCCGATCAGCCCCAGCGCTTGCGCCGCGCTCTTGCGCGTCCGCCCCGAGCCTTTCTTAAGCGCCTGAATCAGCCCATCCACCGCCGCCTCACCTATCTGTGCAATGGCGGAAACGGCCCGTGAGCGGATATCCTCATCTTCGTCCTCCAGGACACCGATGAGCGGCTCCACTGCGCGGGGGTCCCCCAGCTCGCTCAAGGCTTTCACCGCGTTCCAGCGCACGGTGACATCCACGTCGCCCAGAGCCTCGATAAGGGCGTCCACTGCGCGGGGGTCCCCGATCATGGAAAGGGATAAAGCCGCAACCTTGCGCATGCGCATATCCCCATCCCTAAGGGCGATTTTAAGCGGTTCAACCGCGCGGGGGTCCCCTATAAGCCCCAGGGCCATGGCGGCGCTGCAACGCAAGCTATCGTACCTTGATTGCATCGCTTCAATGAGTGGATCCACTGCGCGGGGGTCCCCTATAAGCCCCAGCGCGTTGGCCACACCATCGCGACCCATTACTCTTTCGTCCCTGAGAGTGCGGATAAGGGGCCCCACCGCCGGGCCTCCAATCTCTACGCAGCGATCCCAATCCCTTATCTCCACGCAGTAGATAGCCCCCTCCTCGCTTGCCTCCGGCTCCCATCCGATTCTCTCCAGGGAGCGCACGGCGGACTTTCGCACTTCTTCATCCTTGAGGGCGAAGAGAAGAGGTCTTATCGCCGCGTTGCTTCTTAGTTTTCCCAAGGCTTCCGCCGCGGCGCATCGCACCTGCACCTCCGAATCCCTAAGCGAATCTGTTAGGGGTCGCAGCGCCCGTAGATCCCCGCATCTACCCAGCGCTTGAGCCGCCTTCGCACGCACCTCCTTTTCGGCATCTCCCAGGGCGGCTATCAACTTCTCCACAGCTCGGGGACCACCCACCTCTCCCAGCGCCTCCACCGCATCCAACCGTATAGCCACCTCCCCGTTGGCAAGCGCCTTGCCCAGACCTCGGATGTCCTTTTCCTCCCTCATCTTTCGTATTTGAGATCTTCTGATCTTAGCCAAAACTTTTCAACCTCCATTAGCCAAGCATGAGCAGAGCGGTGATTTTGTGAGATGATTCTCGTACTCGAGTGTCATAATAATTATTACCATACTCCATGCGGAAAATAAATAGAAACCTCATCTTCTTTTAGTGGGATCTTGCGCGACGGTCAATTTTTCCGTGGGTTATATCTTCTCCATCTTTCAAAGTTATATTAACATTATGTTAATAATATACTAACCGCTTATTTGAGCGCGATAATGGTTGTCTTTGTTCATGTCAGCGGAAAGCGCCACAACCTATCGGCGTGGAATGCGCCATGGACAATCTCTTTTTATATTTGATATTAACATTATGTTAATAATATACTAACCGCTTATTTGAGCGCGATAATGGTTGTCTTTGTTCATGTCAGCGGAAAGCGCCACAACCTATCGGCGTGGAATGCGACGCGGATACTCTTATTTGCAGATATATAAGAAAACTTCAACCTGGAGATTTATCCCGATACGACAATATGTGATTCTATATTATTACCTCCGGATTTAAGATGAAATATGTCTCTAAGAAACCCTGATCCAAACAAGAT
>JACVIX010000190.1 GCA_015711725.1 Candidatus Geothermincola primus
GCTCTATCTTTTCGCATATCCCGCTCATATCATACCAACACATAATCGCTCTATCTTTTCGCATATCCCGCTCATATCATACCAACACATAATCGCTCTATCTTTTCGCATATCCCGCTCATATCATGCTTATTTCCCGCAACGTATATATTTCCATCAACCCAACCAGGGTTGATCCAATAGCCAAACTGCTAATTGTGGCCTTCTTTCCATGCTCACAAACTCTCCAGGGCCTCGCTTTATTACAAGGATAAGAAAGCGAACCTCAAAGAAAGCTTTATCGATTACCTTTTCCGACCGATTATATAAGCGAGGAAGGAATATGTTTAGGCCGAATTGAGGGACGTAACTTTTGAGTCTTGACTTGCTGTGATATAATTAAATTATTGTTATTAAAGTTATTTTATTATATAATAGTGAAAAACTGTAACAAGTGTTAAATATCAATTTTCACGTAAATTGTCGTTATTGGGGGAGGAGTGATTTGATGCACAGGATCAGGTGGCTAAAGATTGGATACGCTTGCGCGATGATCATCGCCCTGGTTGCTATCACCATCTTCTCCTTCAGCCCCCAGGTGGCGGAGAGAGCGGAGGCGGCAGGAGGCTATATCATCTTCAATGGACATGGTAGAGGCCACGGTGTGGGAATGTGTATGGCTGGTGTTTATTTTCGGGCTCTTCGTGGGGAAACTTGGCGCACCATAATTCCTTATTATTACAGGGGGGTAGGTTTTGGGAGCGTGGATGACAACCGACCCATCCGGGTGCTCTGTAGGGACGGGGTCATTCGCGTTTACACCTTGAGGGAGTACCTCTATCGCCAGATGGAGGAACCGGACAGCTGGCCTCTAGAAGGCCTTAAAGTGCTGGCTATAGCCATGCGCACCTACGCCATTTCCGTTATCAATCGAGGAAAACACGCCGCCCAAGGATTCGACATCTGCAGCAGCGGAAGCTGTTGCCAGGCTTTTGACGAAAGGATCAATCCCGCCACTCGGCCCAATACCGTGGCTGCGGTCAATTCCACCGCGGGAATAGTCATCACCTACCAAGGCTCGGTGATCGTAGCCGCCTATCACGGGTGCTGCGGGGGACATACCGCGGGAGCCGAGGAGGTCTGGGGAGGCAGCGGTTATCCCTATTGGACACCCGTTCCCGACGATGCCTGCGCTTCCGCTTCGGGCCATGATTGGCAGGTGATCCTCTCCTGGAGCGATCTAGAGGCGCGGCTGAACGCCTCGGGCGATACCGCGGTGGGCTCCCTCTACAGCTTAACCATCCTCAGTCTGGGCAGGAGCGGAAGGGTTACTAAGATAAGGATCTCCGGAAGCCGGGGCTATAAAGACGTCTCCGGAAGCCTCTTCGCCGACCGGGTGGGACTGCCCACCAACTTCTTCTCCATCGATGATCAGCATTTCGAGGAGTATATCTGTCTGCAAAATCCCAGCGATACTCAACAGGCCGACTGCCGAGTCACCTTCATGTTGCCCGCGGGAGAAGCTCCCCTCTCTTTCGACTACGCGGTGGCTCCCCACTCGCGCTTGACTATCTATGTAAACGATTTCGTGATGAGTAGGGAAGTGTCCACCAAGGTGGAATCCCTAAATGGCGTCCCCATCGTGGCGGAACGCGCCATGTACTTCAATTACCAGGGGAGAGGAAAGAAGGGTGGCCATGCCGCCTCGGGGGTTCCCCAAGCTAGGACCAATTGGTATCTGGCCGAAGGATACACCGGCGGGGATTTCGACTCATACCTGGTGATGCAGAATCCGGATCCCTCTCAAGCTGCCCAGGTGACAGTCTCCTATTACAGCCGTCAGGGAATCGTCGAGGAAGAGGTCTATTCGGTTGCGCCACAATCCCGCGCCACCGTGGGGGTGGACGCGGTGCCAGGCCTCTCCAACTCGGAGTTCTCCGCCAGCATCTCAAGCACCAGGCCGGTGGTGGCGGAACGGGTGGTCTACTTCGGCGGAGCCCGTGCCGGAGGTACTTCCGCCCCAGGTATAGGCGAGCTGAATAACGAGTGGTACTTCGCAGAGGGGTTTACCGGCGCCCAATTCGACACCTACGTAGTTATAGCTAACCCGGATCCGGTGAACAAAGCCACGGTTCAGGCGGTATTCATGTTGCCAGGAGGTACGACAAAGAATCATGTTGTGGAAGTTCCACCGCAATCCCGGGGCACCATTTGCGTGGACGCTCTGCCCGGGCTCAGTTCCACCGACGTCTCCACTTACCTGCATTCCGATATACCCATTGCGGCGGAGCGAGCCATGTATTTCAACTACCGAGGAATGGCGGGAGGGCATGATTCCGCAGGAATTTCCACTCTGTCCAGCGAGTGGTATTTCGCTGAGGGGTGCACCGGGAGCAACTTCGATACTTGGATGTGCTTCCAGAATCCAGGGGAGGAGCAGGCCGCTCAGGTGACCGTGACCTTTATGTTGGATAATGGGAGTAAGATCACGCGGCAACTAACCGTCAATCCCAAGAGCCGTTTCAGCCTGCTGGTGAACGCAGAGCCGGGAATGGCCGCGGCTTCCTTCTCCATTAAGGTGAATTCCTCCATCCCCATAGCCGCGGAGAGGTCCATGTACTTCAACTATCGCGGAAGAGATGGCGGGAGCAATCAGTCTGGCATTCTAGCGCCCGCCACCACTTGGTACTTCGCCGAGGGATACACAGGTCAATAGCTGGAAAGGCGGGGAATTCATTCTCTGGTGCAGTGACAATATATTGTCTCATTTTCATGTTGAACCAAGAGGAGACGCCCAACGTTGCCTTTGAAAATTAACATAGGCCAGACCATTCTCGTGATAATGCAAGATAATTAGAGGTCGGCGCGGATTACCTACCAAATCGGCATGATTTGATATTACAATCTGTAAATTTTATGAAGTTTTTGTAAATTCATGGCTTTCATGTTTATGTGTGGATTACTTCATTAAATTCATGATTAGATTCGTGATAACGGTACACAAGTCTTAAGAATTTTTCCTATAACTTGATATTTTCTCCGTGTGTGGAATAATCATTTTGGGTATCGATAGTCCTTTATAGGTCCATATCCGGCACGGCGACGGAGTGATGAGAGAATAATGGGGAGATTATTGAGAATATTACGACGGATTTGGGGCTCCGCCGCCCAACGAATAAGTTTAATCGAGAAGAAAGCGATGGGTGTTAAAACTCGAATAGGGTTTTCGAGAGGCTGGAAGAAGGAGGTAATATGACCGGCATAATGGATATCGTCGCTATAGAACTGCTCGATTCCCGGGGAAATCCCACCGTGGAGGTGGAGGTGGTCCTGGAGTGCGGGGCAGTAGGCAGGGCAGCGGTGCCCTCGGGCGCTTCCACTGGCGCTTTCGAGGCGTTGGAGCTACGGGATGGGGACCACTCCCGCTACCGAGGTAAAGGTGTTTTACAGGTTGTGAAAAATATTGAGGAAGAGATAGCCCTGCAGTTGATAGATTTTGATGCCACACGGCAGGTGGATATAGATAGGATGCTGGTGGAGTTAGATGGCACCGAGGCGAAGACGCGCCTCGGTGCCAACGCCCTTCTGGGAGTATCGCTGGCTGTGGCGCGGGCCGCGGCGGAAGCCCTGGAATTGCCCCTTTACCAGTATATCGGTGGGATAGGAGCTCGGATGCTGCCCGTTCCCATGATGAACATCCTCAATGGGGGCAAACATGCGGACAACAACGTGGACATTCAGGAATTCATGATCCTGCCCGCGGGTTTCGACTGTTTCCGTGAAGCGCTTCGCGGGGGAGCGGAGGTCTATCATTCTCTGAAAAAAGTGCTCTCGGACGAAGGTCTTTCCACCTCGGTGGGAGATGAAGGGGGATTCGCCCCTGACCTATCCAACAATCGCTCCGCTTTGGAGTATATCGTGCAAGCCATCGAGAAGGCTGGCTATAAGCCAGGTGAGCAGATATTCCTTGCCATAGATACGGCGGCTAGCGAGTTATATTCCGAAGGCGTGTATCGTCTGGCGGGAGAGGGTAAGGACTTGGACGCCGGAGGTATGGTGGAGTTTTACTCAGAACTGGTCAGAGACTTCCCATTAGTATTAATCGAGGATGGCATGGCAGAAGATGATTGGGAGGGATGGAGCCTGCTGACTCGTTCCCTAGGCGATAAGGTGCGCTTGGTAGGAGATGATATTTTCGTCACCAATCCCCGTAGGCTGAGCAGGGGTATAGAACTGGGCGTCGCCAATGCCGTTTTGATTAAGCTGAACCAGATTGGCACCCTTACGGAGACCATGGAAGTCATGCGCATGGCTTCCCAAAACAATTACCTGAACGTGGTTTCCCACCGCTCGGGCGAGACCGAGGACACCTTCATCGCGGATCTAGTGGTGGGCACCAATACCCCTCTGATTAAAACTGGGGCGCCAGCGCGTAGCGAGCGGGTGTGTAAGTACAATCAATTGCTGAGGATAGAAAGAGAATTAGGGGAGGCAGCCATCTTTCCTGGGAAAGAAGCCTTCAAACTGGCTTAGTCTAGATATGGCACTGCTAAAAGGGTACGAAGCGGATGGAAGGCAGGCGCATATCATCGAGCGAAAATATTCCATATTCGTTATCGCCATAGTGCTGGGCGCGGTGGTCATGCTCTTGATGTCTTATATGGGAATCGCGCAGCGATAAAGAAAATGTCGTTCGCCAGAAGGGAGGAACGAGTCATCGAAAGGAAATAT
>JACVIX010000191.1 GCA_015711725.1 Candidatus Geothermincola primus
CGGACACTATGAGTTTCTTGGCTTGGAGCCGGGATACTATCTGGTTAAAGAGTTGGTGCCTGCCGGATACGTAGCCACCTCCTCTGTCCAGGTGGGAGTTGAAGTTCAATCTGGGGAAGCGTATCGGGTTGATTTCAATAATGCGGTGGTTTCCACAGGCGGGGAAATCACTCGGCCTCCTCAATCCCCAGGGATAATCGGGGATCATCTGCCCCGCACTGGATTTGATCAACTCCCTCTCATAGCTATTGCGGCGGCATTATTGATGGTGGGTCTTGCGACGTTGTTGGTGGGATTAAAGCGCAACCGCGCGTAAGAGTTAACACCGAACAAGGAGGGGTCCCATAAGGGGCCCCTTCCCATTTATACTTTAAGTTTACATGCCTTAATGTCTATCTTAGCCTATCAAGCTCCTTATTCGATATTGCTCTCTATATACCTTATACCTAGATCTCGCTTTTTAAACTGTTAAAGTAATATAATCATCAGTTTCCAGGAAGATAGCGCGCCCTATTCAATCGGGCTTTGTGGCTAGGGATAGCTGTCCGGAGAGGATGATCTCCTCCAGCGATTTCAGTGGAAGCGGTTGGTCCCAGAAACCTGGCGCCAGAGATATTTCCACTTCGCCCAGGGAGGAGTTGTGCTTTATGGAGATAACCCATTCAAGCTCAGGAACGGCCTTGCTTAATCTGTCATAAAATGCTTTGGAGTTGCGGCGGAGCTTGATCTTTAGCTTTCCGGAGTGAAAAGCTATATCTTTGATTTCCTGCTTGGCGCAGATCTTCTGCAAACGAGCTACATGGAAAAGGTTCATCACCGGAGTGGGAAGGGGCCCATAGCGGTCCCTCACTTCTTCTTGTAAGGCGTCAAGTTCGTCCTCGCCGGCGGATTCCACTATTCTACGATATATCTCCACCCGGCGCGATGGTCTCTCCACATAATCCCGGGGAATGAGGGCTCTCACCGGGAGGTCTATGTTGACCAGGGGAGTTCTTTTCCTCTTGACGCCCTTCAGGCTGTCCACGGCCTCTGCCAACATGCGGCAATAGAGCTCGAATCCCACCGCCTCCACGTGTCCATGCTGTTCCGGGCCTAGAAGGCTTCCCGCTCCCCGTATCTCCAGGTCTTTCATGGATACCCGCAAGCCCGATCCCAATTCCGAGAAGTCACGAATAACCCGCAGCCGTTGATAGGCACCCTCGGTGAGCCTGCTCTCTTCACGGAAGAGGAAAAACGCGTAGGCTTGTCGGTGGCTTCGGCCTATTCTCCCTCGCAAGTGATAGAGTTGAGAGAGGCCCAGCTTTTCCGATCCATCCACGATAAGAGTATTGGCGTTGGGGATATCCAAACCAGACTCTACTATAGTGGTGCAGACCAGGATATCCAGACGCCTATCCACGAAATCGCGCATAACCTTTTCCAGTTCCCGTTCTCTCATCTGTCCGTGACCTACTCCTACCCTGGCTCCAGGAGCCAGGTTACGTACCTTCTCCGCTACCCTGTCAATCTCTTCTATGCGGTTATACACGTAAAAGACCTGACCCTCCCGCGCCAGTTCCCTTTCTATAGCCTCCTTGACCAACTCATCGTCGTATATGCCTACGGTGGTTATAACCGCGAATCGGTCCTCGATGGGGGTGTCGATCACGCTCATGTCCCGCAGTCCCGAAAGGGACATCTGGAGGGTACGGGGTATGGGGGTGGCGGTGAGAGTGAGCACGTCCACCTGGCGGCGCAATTTTTTCAGTCTTTCTTTGTGTGCCACCCCGAAACGATGTTCCTCATCCACCACCACCAAGCCAAGGTCACTGAATACCACATCTTTCTGCAGGAGACGGTGGGTGCCGATAACCACGTCTACCGTGCCGGAGGCCAGTCCTTCTATGACTTCCGCCTGCTCTCGGGGAGTTTGGAAACGAGAGAGCATCTCCACCCTGACGGGCCAAGGAGCGTAGCGCGCCTTAAAGGTGTCGAGGTGTTGTTGGGCTAAGACCGTGGTGGGCACCAGAACCGCCACCTGTTTACCGTCCATCACCGCCTTGAAGGCGGCGCGAAGGGCCACCTCGGTCTTGCCATACCCCACGTCCCCGTAGACCAAGCGGTCCATGGGAATGGGCCTTTCCATATCCTCCTTCACTTCTTTGATGGCTTTTATCTGATCGGGCGTCTCCAGAAAAGGAAAGGTATCCTCAAGCTCCCGTTGCCAGGGAGTGTCCGGGGAGAAGGCGAAGCCCTCAATGGCCTGCCTCTCCGCATAGAGTTGCAGCAGCTCCGCGGCCATGTCCCTGACCGAACTCCTGACTTTTTTCCTAGTTCTTCTCCACTGCGATCCAGAGAGCCTATGCAGGACGGGTTTATCGGCTCCTATATAGCGATGTACCAAGCCGACGCGATCGGTAGGTAAGTAGAGGACATCACCCTCGGCGTACCGTAAGATGAGGTACTCCCTCTCCGCGCCGTTGACTTCCCGCACGGTCAATCCGCCGAATTTGCCCACTCCATGGTGGACGTGGACCACGTAATCTCCCTCCTCCAGCTCCCACCAGCTTTCCACGGGTTGCCCGGAGGTGGCCTCCCTCTCCCATCTTCTACGGGGTATAGACCCAAAGAGATTTTCCTCGGTGATCAAGACCACGTGGCGACGTGGGAGAATGAAACCGTTACGCAGTTTTCCCAAGAACATAAGCAAAGCGTCCGGAAAAGTGCGATTCTTGTCAGACCACTCTTCCGGCAATTCCAGCAGCAGGGGAACCCCCTCATCCTGGAAAATCTCCCTCAATCTCTCTTTCTTTCCCTCGGTCTCTAAGGACAAGAGGATATGGTTATGATCGTCTATCCAAGATTTAACATTCTGTAAAAAAAGCTTGAAGTTACCTCCATATTCGCCCACTTCCCTGGATTCGATTTGCAGATGGGTGTCGGTTGCCCAGGGATCCACCATCAGCGCATTCGCGCTTTTCCGCAACCTTTGTAGCACCTCTAAAGCCTTCTCGCCGTCCTGGGTGGAGCATATGCGCTGGGCGATCAACCGGGGTTCCACTAGCACTAGAAGCTCATTTCCGGAGAGAAGCCGGTCGAAAGGAATGGTTTTTTTCGTCTCTTCCTCCCAGCGGAGCGGATAGACCTGAACCTTTTCTATCTCTTGTATAGAGCGCTGGTTCAGGGGATTGAAGGACCGGATTCTTTCCACCCTGTCCCCATCGAATTCTATGCGAGCGGGAAGGCTCCAAGTGGGATCGTAGATATCCAGTATCCCTCCGCGTAGCGAAAATTGCCCCTTTCCCTCCACCAGGTATTCACGCTGATATCCAAAACTGGCCAATGCGAGAACCGATTGCTCTAACGCATATTCTCCTTCCAAGTGAAATTCAAGGGCTTGGGGGAAATTCTCCTCACTAGGATAAGATTGAGCCAGGGAGGGGGGAGAGAATATAATCACCGGTTTCTCTCCTCTCTTCTTGTTTTTCCTGGAGGAACGCAGGAAAATAAGAGCTCTGGCGCGGGATGCTTCTCCCTCAATGTCCATGGATGGATAATCCCCCAGGGGAGTTTCCCGGGGCGGGAAGTATAGGAGTCTATCGGCGGGAATGAACTCCTCCAATTCGCCGAACAGCACCTCCATCATATCCAGGCCGGGGATTATCGCCAATATCGTTTTACCTAGGTCTCGGTAGAAGGCCCCTAGGAGCAAAGCGGTGAGTCGAGGAGAGGCGCGCAGGTGGAGGGGTCCTAATCCAGAGGACATCAAGCGTATAGTTTCACGGTACCCCTCCTCATCTCTTATCGCGTGGATGAGGCGGTCGGAAGTCTTTTCCATCATCAGCTAACCCATTTGGAAGCTCAACGCCTTCAAGGCCTCGATTTCACAACCCAGGCCCTCGAAAAATCCTATTCGTTTATGGAGCGCGATAGTTTTTATCACGCAACAATTATTATACGCTGTGCGGCGCATGTGGCGGCAGGGGATACCTCACTTATCCCGTAATGAGAACTGAGAATTTTTAGATTGCGTATCTTGGTTCTTTTCTTCAATGAGTAGAATTTCATCCTGTTTGGAGATAATAAGACTTCAGGCAAAAATGAAAAATTTAGGGAAGGGGAGTTGGAAAAAGTTACGTATCCAGGCTTTTTCCTGGGAAGATATATTGGCTCGCAATAGCAATGGGGATTCGCTTTATTGGTCTACAAGGCGAGGCGGCCGATGACCACGATACGCTGTTTAGCGCTGTACCAGGGATGGCAGGCAGTGAGCGTCACCTTAGGTTCTCCTCCTTGCTCCAGCACGGTGAGGTCGGTGGGGAGCACAATACGCTGTTCGTACATCTCATAAATGTACCTATTGTTTTTGGTAACTAGGATGATCTGGTCTCCCGGCTGTAGCGCCTGGATATTTTTAAAAGGAGCGCCGTATGTGGTGCGGTGGCCGGAGATAACGCAGTTGCCCGGCTGTCCTGGGTAAGCGGTTCCAGGGATGTGGCCGGGCCCCCGGTTGAGATTTTCGGTGTCGTCTAATTCGGCGAGCTCCACCACGATAACGTCCAGTTGCAACTTGGGGATGATAAGCCTGGC
>JACVIX010000192.1 GCA_015711725.1 Candidatus Geothermincola primus
GGCCTATAGCTCAGTTGGTCAGAGCGCACGCCTGATAAGCGTGAGGTCACTGGTTCAAATCCAGTTAGGCCCACCAGCTAAAAGGTCGCCTTTTTAGTGGCGGCCTTTTCTTTCCCCGGCTTTCGCCAACAAAAAGAGTGGTAGCGATGAGGGGGAAAACAGGAAAGGGGCTCCATCCCCGATCGCGCCACACCAATCTTTATCCCTCGGGAGTTTCGCCTGCGCCCGAAAAGCGGTCGCCGTGCCGCACCCAAGGACTCTCCAGGCCAATCTTCGCGCCCCAGCCACTTTAATAGCCCTGTGGGAAGCATTTCCGCTTGTTCAATCGCAACAGAGAAAATAGGCGATTTGTTTAGCCAACCCCAGTAGGTCACGGAAGGTGACGTACTCGTCTGGGGCATGAGCCTTGCCCAAGGTGTCCTGGCTGAGGAGGCCCATTCCCACCACCTCCAGTCCTGGGACGATCCTCTGGAGCAAGCCTATCTCGCTGGAGAAGGAGAGCCCTCCCGCCTGGAAACTATCTGGGGGATACCCGTGGATAAGGGAGAGTGCGCGCCTGGCTTTCTCCGCGCCTGAGGTGTTGGGATCGATCTCGAAAGGTGGATAGACTAGTAACTCCTCCATCTCGATAACCAAAGCTCCGCCACGTTTGGACGCTCGGGTGACGGCGTCGCGCACCTCTTTCCTGGCCTTCAGCTCGTCTTCGTCGGGAAGAAGCCGTCGGTCGATCACTATCCGGCATAAGTCGGGAACCATATTCTCCTTCTCCCCGCCCTGGACAATGTTGATGTTGAAGAGGGGAACCATCGTCTTCGAAGGGGCTTTATTGCCAGGAAAGGAAGGGATGCGTGAGGAGAAAGCCTCCACCTTTTTCTTCAGAGACAGGAGTTCCCCAAGGAGGGGGATGGCCTCCTCCACAGCGTTGACCCCCAGGTAGCTGGCGCCCGCATGGCAGCTCTTCCCCTTGACGGTTATCTCGAACTGGAGGATTCCGGCGCCCGCAATGATTATCATGGGAAGTTGCGCGCCGCCCTCCAGCCAGAGGAGGGGGCTTCGCAGGTAACCCCTTCGAGCCAAGTGAGTCACTCCTGGGTTTATCCCCACTTCTTCATCGGAACAGAAGAGGGCGTGTATCTCCCATAGAGGCCTCAACCCTATATCCTTCATGGCCTCCAAGGCAACCAGCAGGGCGGCAATGGAGCCCTTCATGTCCACCGCCCCCCGGCCGTAGACCCGATCTCCCCTTATCTCTCCGGCGAAAGGGTCGATTGTCCATTCGCCTCCCGCGGGAACCGTGTCTATATGCGCGTAGATGGATAGAGGGGGGCCCTGGCCCAAGTATCCCCGGGACACTAGGTTAAGCCGGGGGCCCTCCAGTTTTGAGAGAGCGGAGTGGGTGTGGGGAAGGGGCGTCTCGATTAACTCACTTACGAAACCAAGCGGACTTAAGAGTTCGGCGAGGCGCTGACAGAAAGCTTGATAATTATTCCCCGGGGGGACTTCGGTTTTGATACGGATTAGAGAGGAAAGCAGTTCCCCGGCTCTTTTTTTCATACTGTCAATTTTTAAGAAAAGCTTATTGCAACTCAAAGACGACCTCCATAATCGGTTGAGCCCACTTCTTTTATATCTTTTATACTTCTTTTATATCTAAAAGCGGTCGTTCTCGCTAGCGCATCCGGATGATGATTAGCAGAGGCAAAGGAAGAGATGCGGCAATTGTCCCGCCCGGCTTAAAGTGTTTTCGGGGGTAAGGCAGGAGGAGCGAGTCGAGATTACATCCGAATCAGAAAGGCGGCTTTTGCCAACAAGCGCTGGGAATGAGTGCGATTAAAAATCGTATAAAGAGAAGAATAAGATATGGGGTCGTCTTATCAACCTCTTGTGTCACCGCATTTATAAGGATGAAGCCGCGGGGAAGCTTTTTCGCGACCGCGTGGGATCGCCATCCGTTATCTTATCAACCCCTTGCGTCACCGCGTTTATAAGGATGAAGCCGCGGGGAAGCTTTTTCGCGACCGCGTGGGATCGCCATCCGTTATCTTGTCATACCCCCCTGTTAGTATAGAGGGTAAAGGCGGAGAAGAACCTGAAGGAAAACTTCAGGAAATAAGGGAAAATTATTAATGATAACGAGAGGCGGTAGCGTCGTGAAGTATATGCCTATGGCGAGCAATCGCTTTCGCGGGAACAATAGGAGGAGAAATTGTCTAAGAAGCTGATCAAGGATCTTAAGCCAGGCGAAGAGGTGAAAAGCATATTTTTTACACAACGTAAAGAATTGAGAAAGACCAAAGCGGGCGATCCCTATCTCGCCCTGGAGCTGAGTGACCGTACCGGCACGCTGGAAGCCAAGATTTGGGATCAGGTCTCCAAGTACAAGGACAGATTCTCCGAGAAAGAGTTCGTGGTGGTTACGGGGAGAACCGGCCTTTACCGAGACCAGCTCCAGTTAGAGATAGAGAACATCAGGAGAGTGAGGGAGGACGAGGTGGACCTGGGCGACTTTGTGCGCAGCACGGATGCGGACGCCATCGAGCTGGAAGGCGCCCTTCGTTTGATCGCCTCAGGAATCAGGAACCCACACCTAGCGAAGCTCTTGGAGTCATTTCTGGACGATGAGCGATTCTTGGATGATTTAAGGAGAGCTCCGGCGGCGAAGAACTATCACCACCCTTACCTAGGAGGGTTGCTGGAGCATACCGTCTCCGTAACCTCGATGTGCGAGAGGGTGTGCGAGCTCTATCCCTCAGTGGAGAAGGACCTGCTCATCACTGCGGCTATCCTTCACGACGTGGGCAAGATAAAGGAACTTGATTATCAGAAGAGCATCGACTACAGCGACGAGGGAAGGTTTCTGGGGCACCTGGTATTAGGTGATGAGATGGTGCGGGAGCGGGTAAGAAATATGGAGAACTTCCCCGCGGAACTGGAGATGCGTCTTCGCCACGCGATCCTCAGCCATCATGGGGAATTGGAATGGGGTTCCCCCAAACAGCCCATGACGCTGGAAGCTTTGATTTTACATCATGTTGACAATATGGATGCGAAGATCAATAGCTTCATCGAGATAACCGAGCACCGGGCGGAATCCAACGGGAAGTGGACGGACATGCGCAACCTTTTCCGGCGCCCCCTTTATATCCCCAAAGCGATAAACCAAGAGATCGAACTACCCCTGGAGGACTCTCTCTTCTGAAAAGTGGCCATTATCGCGCTGGTTGTCTGACGACAAACTTGGAAATAGAATTACTCCTGAGAAACGCCGTTTGACAAAAGAGCAACAAACCCAGTCCGTCCCACAAACGACAAAGGCGGATCCCTAATCCAATAGATACCTCCCCCGAGGAAGAGAGTCGGATAAGTAAGAGACTCGTCGAGGGCACAAGGAAAGAATAAGGGGAACTTTGTTGACGCGCTGGGATTTGCGGGCTGCCAGGCTTGCCCTCCCATCCTTTTCAATCTCGTTTTATCTCTCGCCAAGGAGAGGCAAGGAAGAGGTCTTGCATGAGATAGAGACACGAAACGGATTTTTAGCAAGCTCTTGTCATCTTCGTTCGGTGGTGCTTGCGGGCGCCTTCAGGATAATTCCCATGGAAAAATAGAGGGCGCGTTTTTCTCGGGATAAACTATACCCTGAGGAACTATGCGGAACCGTTGGCGGGAAAGCCACTTCTCGTTCGCCTCCTCCCTCGCCGGGAACGAAGGCGTTTATCTTGGAGCAAGCTTTTTAGGCGACGGGAGAAGGCCGTAGCTTCCTCCAGGCTTAATTTGGCCCCCCCATAGCGCGCTCGGTAAAAGGTCTCAAGAAGCCCAGGATCGATAGTTACGAGAAGAGACTCTTCCACTACGCGCATGTATTCCAAGGGAGTTTTGGAGGGTTCACGCGCCCAGCCGAGGAGGGCGAGTTCGTCACAGAAATTAAGGAAAGACTGGACCACCAGCTCCTCTGGTGATTCCACGCTTGGGGAAATGATTGGCCTCGCTCTGGTGGCGAGAAGCCTGCGGCGCAACAATAGAATAACTCCGGTAAGGATAAGGAGGAGGAGAAAGGTCCAGAGGACCGAGAAAGCGACTCCTAAGGAGAAAGCTCTCGAAAAAAACCACCCGATAGCCCGGATGCCCTTTCCGAAGGCGGAGATAGCGCCAAATGGTATTAGCCGGGAAACCCTCTTCACCATCCATTTGAGAGAATTTAACATACTGTAAAATGGATTCGAGGAGGAGCCGGGATGGGGGAGGGAGAAACTAGGGGTGGGCTCGAAGGGAACCCAGCCTACTCCTTCAAAGTATAATTCCACCCAGGCATGGGCGTCGTTAACCCGCACCTCGTAAAGACCAGTGAAGGGATTGAATTCGCCAGTGGAGTAGCCGGTCACCAGACGGGAGGGCACCCCGACAAGGCGGCTCATCAAGGCGAAAGCGGAGGCGAAATGTTCGCAATAGCCCCTCCTGGATTCGAAGAGAAAGAAGTACAAGCTATCTTGATCGGGGTCTTGAGG
>JACVIX010000193.1 GCA_015711725.1 Candidatus Geothermincola primus
TCGAGTTCCAACTCCGCGATGGATCTCGAGCTCAAATCCACTTCCAGAGCCTTTCCCATATTCCCGTAGGCCATATGCTTACCTCCTTGCCGTTAGTGTTGAAAGCTTTTCAAACCTGTTTCGAAATTTTATGAGTCGGCTTCCTGTCTTCGAGTTTTGGGGTTTACCTTGCCGCTAAGTTGAAACGCTCTTTTCACCTGAATCCCCGAAGCGGGTGAGTGCGCGACTAACCTAGAGGTGCTTAAAAATCAGTTAACCGACATCACCTTGGTCACCTTGGTGAGGGCTCCCAGATGGGTGAACATGCCCTTTATCTTCAGCTCCCCTTTGATCAATTTTCTAATCACCTCGCGTCCAGTCTGATCGAAATACCAGGGCATGCCCATCTTTATTTTGATGTTGGCCAGTTCCAGGAGGGTGGCTGAGTCGGTGGAGATGGATATGTCGGGCTTTCCCTCCTGACCCCCATGCACGGTGAGCTTACCCCGGTCGAATTCCATGGTCATGCCAGTCTCCGCATCCTGGGCGAAAAGGTAGACCTTCGCCTTTAGCTTCTCGAAGACTTTAGCCTTCTCTGGCTTGCCCTCCAGGTTAGCCCGGAGCATCTCCGCGAGCATAGAGGCCATGGGAACCTCCTCTGCGCTGGGCGCCAGGCTGATGTTGGCCATGGTTCACCTCCTTGAATCGAAAATAAATTACAATATGTAAAAATTATTACCAAGCTTCCTTATAAACCTGGAGCACTTCTTCCGGGTCCAGCACCGGACGGGGATTGTAAACTATCGAGCCATCATAGAGCGCCATATCCGCCGCCTGCTCCAGGCCGTCCTCGGGAACATTGACTTCCCGTAGCTTTTGAGGGACTCCCATTTTGCGGGTAAGCTCCCAGATCGCCTGGATAGCCGCCTCTCCCGCCTCCTCGTCGCTCATATCCCTCACGTCCAGGCCCATGGCCCGAGCCACCAGGGCGTAACGGTCGGGGCAATATTCCAGGTTGTACTTCATCACATGGGGCAGGAGGATGCTATTGGCCATGCCGTGGGGTACCTGGTAGAGCGCCCCCACGCAGTGAGCCATGGCGTGCACTAGACCCACCTGGGCGTTGGAGAAGGCGATACCCGCCATGGTGGCAGCGATCTGCTGCTGGCCCCGGGCAACTAGATCATCCCCGTTTTCCACGCAGCGGGGCAGATTCTCCATGATCATCTGGATAGCGCCGCAAGCCATGGCGTCGGAGATGGGTTCCGCCTGCAGGGCGTGTATGGCCTCTACGGCGTGGGTGAGGGCGTCCATCCCGGTGATGGCGGTGAGCATAGGGGGAAGGCCCTGGGTCATGGTGGGATCGAGAATCCCGGTGTTAGGGATGATGTAATCGTCGGCGTAAAGAAGTTTTTGGTTCTTTTCCCAGTCTTTGATCACGAAGGCGTATGTGACTTCGCTTCCCGTGCCAGCGGTGGTGGGTATGGCGATGTGGGGGGTCTGAGGCCTGGTGAGCAGCTGAAAGCCAGAGTAGTCTTCTAGCTTACCCCCCTCCTTCAGCAGGATGGCCATTCCCTTGGCGGTGTCTATCACGCTTCCTCCCCCCACGCTTATCAGGCAGTCAGCGCCTTTTTCACGGGCGATCTCAGCCGCCTGGTTGACGATGTGATAGCCGGAGTCCTGGGGGCAGCCATCGAAGGTGCCCACATAGCGGCTTCCCAAGGCTTTCTCCACTTTTTCCGCCAGTCCCGCCTCTGCCACGCCTTTGTCGGTTACGATAAAGGCTTTAGAACACTTTAAAAGATCTACTTCGGCCCCCACGTCTTTCACCGCATTGATGCCGAACACCAGCCTGGTATAGTTCTTATAGATGAACGCGAGGTCCTTATCGTACGCCATAATCATCACCTCCGATAGTTGCCGAGAAGCCAATAGTTCGTGATCGCAGTATAACCCCGTCCCTTCAGTGTTGCGGGGCGGATTGAAGCATTGTCGCTAATATTCCCCCACACCCTCATGGTTGGGCTTTACCTGCCCAGGGGCATGGACGAGACGTCTCCGAGAGTTTAGATGCCGAATTTCTCAGATGCCTCATGCAGGAATTTGCGGAGTTCCTCGATTTTGTCGGGACTCAGATCATCTGGGAAAATGGGATTGGTGGAGGCGGAGAGGTCCACCAGCCGGGCGGCCGCCTTTACTGACCGGACGATGGAGGGTAGATCCCCTTTCAATTTGAGCTTTCCCTGCATCATCCCCTTGACGGTATCCAACTCTTTGGCCATTACCGCCTTCCAGCGCTCATATTCCCCGGTAATCACGTAGTCGCCGGCCTCTCCCACCTCGGGAGGGACGATCCTCACGTAATTGCAGTCGCCGTGCCAGAGGTCCATGTACATGTAGATGTCCTTGTCCAAGCCGATCTCCGGCTTAGGGAGGATGTGAATAACCACAGATCCTTCCCAGGTCTTGGCGGCCTCCTTATACTCGGCATCCTCCTGAATCATCTTCTCGTACTGGGCCACCCATTCCGGGGTACCCATGATATAGGGCGGTCCTCCAGCGGACCTCTCTTTGACTAAATCGTTATAGGCCTGGATCCATTCGTCCGAGCCATATTCCAGTGCCATGAAAATCCCCTCCTTCCAACAGTCGATACGGCTTTCAAATGATGGATAACAGAACAACCACATAATTATCTAAATTATATTACAAAATGGGAAAAATGAAAGAAAAATATATCCAAATTTTTATGATGAAGTTAAATTTTAGGCGAACTAATATATTTACATAATGAAAATATTTAAATGAAAGAATATGTCGGGGAACTCGCGAAACGGTTTCTCCCGCGCCTGTCGGCGAATTGGCAATTGTTATAAGATGTTATGTGGAAAAAGAAGGAATACGAGCAAGAATGTGCGCATATCATCGAGAGGATAGCGAAAGGATAAAGGAAAACCCATGATTTGATGAATGGAGGTTGGCCATGGAAGAGGTAATTGTTGAGAGTGAAGGGAAAGTCTGCACGGTGATTCTCAATCGCCCGGAGGTGAGGAACGCCGTTGACGGACCCACCGCGGAGCAGTTGGCTCAGGCCTTCCGGGAGTTCGATGAAGATCCGTCCCTTCACGTGGCGGTGCTCTGGGGAGCAGGAGGCTGCTTTTGCGCCGGCGCGGATCTCAAGGCCATCGCCGATATAGAATCGGGAAGAGCCAATCGCCTCAACCCGGACATGTCCCAGGACGCGCCCATGGGGCCCACCCGCATGCTCCTCTCCAAGCCAGTGATCGCCGCCGTCGCCGGATATGCGGTGGCGGGAGGCTTGGAGCTTGCTTGCTGGTGCGATATGCGGGTGGTGGAGGAAGACGCCGTCTTCGGTTTCTATGACAGGCGCTTCGGGGTGCCTTTGATCGACGGGGGAACTTTCCGACTGGCTCGCCTGATTGGCATGAGCCGAGCTCTGGATATGATCCTCACCGGGAGGCCGGTAGGGGCGGAAGAGGCCTTGGCTATGGGTTTGGCCAATCGTCTGGTGAAAAAGGGCAAGGCGAGGGAGGAGGCGGAGAAATTGGCCTCCCGGATCGCCGACTTTCCCCAGGTATGCATGCGCAGCGACCGTAAGTCCCTTTATCTAAATTTCGGGAGGGAACTGGATGCCGCCTTGGAGCTGGAGTTCAAATTGGGCATGGAGGTTATCGCCAGCGGGGAGACGGTTGAGGGTGCCACCAGATTCTCTAAGGGCGAAGGAAAGCATGGCAAGTTCGATTAATGGGATTTTCCCACATGCGATAACTTTTCCTCGCTCTATTTCGAATCTTCCTATCCGAGCTATACTTCATCCATGTTGAACTCGCATGGGAACATAAATATTGATTTCTTGGCGGTGGATTATTTTGGACGGCGGAAAATATTGTTAAGAAGTCAATCTAAGTCATCTTGGATGTTGTGGCGTCGCCCCGGGAAGCTAATGATTTTCCTAAAATATTAGAGAATAATCACATGGGGTATAATGACCTTGCGAGAGCATCAAGGGAGGAAGAAAACCCGGGGCGAGCTGCCGATTAAAACAACGCGATGGTGGTTAAGGAAAGGAGTAGAATGAAATGGCGGAGGGAGTGAAGAGAAACGATAATTTCGGCAAGTGGACTTTGAAAGCCGCGGAGTTCTGTAAGTCTAAGTGCCCCATGTGCGTGAGGGGAAGGGAGAAAGGTCGGGGATTGCTATTCAAAATGCTTAAAATTGAAGCCAAGACGTGTCCCATATGCCGAGCTTATGAGAAGGTCTATGGGGTGCGCGTCTGGGAAAAGCCGACGGAGTGAAGGATGTGCCCACTGGGTTGGGAGAGGAATTAGCGAAACCTATACGGATAATCGAATTTTCAAACCAGCTGGAAACAAAAGGGAGGATAACCATGTTTGATGAGGATAAATGCGACCTTTGCGGTGACTGTCCGTTGTTCAGACCAGCTGGAAACAAAAGGGAGGATAACCATGTTTG
>JACVIX010000194.1 GCA_015711725.1 Candidatus Geothermincola primus
GCGTCACCTGACCAAATCCTAAGGGAAGATTTTCCTATCGCTTGAAGCCGGCAATCTGGGAAAGGTCTTCTAAATCGACGGCGAAAAAACGGATGTTGTCTGGCTTGAGGAAGCAATATTTAGAACATATTAATTCTCAAGTAAATGTAGGGGTTACATAGCGTCACCTGACCAAATCCTAAGGGAAGATTTTCCTATCGCTTGAAGCGGTCAGTCCAGGAAAGGTCTTCTGGGTCAACGAAGAAATAGAGGAAGTACGGTGATCGTTTGAATTTAAGAAGCAATGGGTAGAACCATTGTGCTTGATTACGCGCCATCCCTTATGGATTCGATGTCCTGTTGCAAAGGAAAGAGCAGGATGGAGAGGTTATATTTCCTTCTCAGTCCCTTTAAATTCTAATCTAAATACGCTTGCCGGGGAGAATATCGCGGCCGCCGATTTTGCTAATTGTGACATTATGTAAATAATGTTACATCATATAAATATCCGTATAACGGAAAGGAGGCAGTAATATTTTCGTTTTCCCCATCAATTGGAAAAAGGATTTCTAGCGTTTATTTAGCGATATTTAACGCTTAATAAGGGTATATAATACACATATAATACAAAACGAAAGTAACTCGTGTGCACATAATTCCAAATATCAGGTAATTGGGGTTGTAAATGTCTCGTCATGAGACCAGGAGAGAATGTTCATATGAGGTGAGACGTTGTTCCTAATCATCGCGTTATTAGGTTTTCTCTTGGGCGCTATACCTTTCTCCCTTATTCTAGGGAAAAGATTCGGCTCAGGGGACATCCGTCTGGTGGGGGACGGAAACCCAGGAGCGGTCAACGCCTGGAAATCCAGTGGATGGAGGATAGGTTTGTCCGCTGGCTTACTGGATTATCTAAAGGGAGCGCTCCCCGTAGGGATAGCCCATTTCATGCTGGGAATCGGGGGCTGGAGGCTGGCATTGGTGGCTTTGGCTCCCATTCTGGGCCACGCCTTCTCTCCTTTTCTGGGTTTCCGCGGAGGCAAAGCCATCGCCACCACCTTCGGGGTGTGGACGGGGCTTTTGATGTTCGAGGGTCCGGTGGTTTTAGGAATCTGCCTGGGTATATTCTATTTCCTAGTGGAGGAGGATGCTTGGTCGGTGGCGCTGGGTATGCTCGGGCTTTTGGGGTGGTTGCTAGCTAGAAGAATGGACCTCACACTCATGGCTATATGGGGCGGAAACTTTCTCCTGGTCCTCTGGAAACATCGCAGAGAACTCAGGAGGGGCATCAAGCCGGGAAGACGATTGATAAAGGGATTGGGTGAAAGGGAGTTAAGGCTTCAATGACCCAACACCTGGATGGCCTAATCGTTTTTCTCTCCGTGGTGCTGATCATCGCCATAAGCAATGCGCTGGTGTTGAAAAAACTAGGAGGGTTTGAGCTGCCCCCATACCCACCCCGGGTCTCCATCCTTCTGCCCGCGCGCAACGAGGAGTTAAATATAAGACCCTGCGTGTTATCTTTGCTGAACCAGGACTACCCTCACTACCAGGTGGTGGTACTGGATGACAACTCCACCGATGACACCCTGAAGATATTGCGCTCCATCGGCGGATATGAGGATAGGTTGAGGATCATCGAGGGCGAACCGCTGCCGGAGGGCTGGGTGGGAAAGAACTGGGCCTGCCATCAGTTGGCAGGTGCCGCTGATGGCGATTTACTCCTCTTCACCGATGCTGACACCCGTCATCAGGAAGGCGCACTTCGGGAAGCGGTGGCGTTTATGTTCGGGGAGAATCTGGAAGTTCTTTCGGTAATACCGCGCCAAGAGGTGGTTACCCTGTCCGAGAAACTGCTGGTGCCCATATTCCTCTGGTCCATTCTATCTTTTCTCCCTTTATTCTTGGCTTATCGCCTGAAGGCGCGCATGCTCTCCGCCACCGTTGGACAGTTCATGATCTTCCGCAGGGAAGCTTATTTTCGTCTGGGTGGCCACGAGTCGGTTAAAGAAGCGGTAGTGGATGACTTGGCTATAGGTCGCAGAGCTAAAGCCTGCGGTTTGCGTTGGCGTCTGGTCAAAGGTAGCGAATATGTAAGCTGCCGGATGTACCGCAACTTGCGCGAAGTTAACGAGGGCTTCAGCAAAAACCTATTTTCCGTTTTCAACTATAATTTACCCCTCTATATCTTCATCTGGATATGGGTGAGCTTGGTGTTCTGTGAGCCCCCTGTGATTCTAGTGCTTGCCCTCGTGGGAACGACGTGGTCGTCTGCCGTGATATACAGGTGCGTGGCGCTTATCCTCATGTCCCTGGCGCTCTGGGGTCTCTCCAACCGCGTCTATGGTTTCCCCCTGCGCTACGCCCTCCTTTATCCCCTTAGCGTGGCACTTACCTTGGTGGTGGCTGCCCGGTCTCTGGTGCTGGCTTTTAGCGGGAACGCGCAGTGGAAAGGGAGAAAGCTGGGCAAGCAGAAGATCAGATTTCTTCGCTTATGAATTATGAATTCGTTTAGAAACGCGAATTCGAGGGATCGTTCGGCAACCGGTTTGCTTCTTTGAATTTTCAGGCTGATATCATAAGCAGAAGTTTAAGGTATAATGTTGGTTCATGTGTGAGTTGAAAGCCCTAAATTTTTTTATTGGGAGGCGAGGAGCGGGTAATTGTATCGAGCCCAACGGAATCAAGACCGGGCGTGCGAATTGATAACTGCGCTCGGGAAGGCGGATGAAAAATTTGCATGTAGTTAATTACCGAGGATAAGAGGTTTATGAATTGGCGTTCTTAAGCGTTGTCTTCCGGCGGCATCATCGCTTTTTCCAGGTCTTCCCAGAATTTCCGTCGTTTTTCCGACTGGGGGTCCGAGAGGGCGGGAAACTCCAGGAAGGGCACTAACACCCCGTCCTTGGCCAACTCCTCTGCAAGAATCTCGGCCATGATTCCCATGAGCACCGGGTCGTCGGGGTCAGGTTGGTCCACCGGGACCGGGGATTCGGTCTGGTACCTATTGACTTTGTGCTTGCCCCAGTGTATGCCACAGGTGGGGCTGTTCTCCAGGCCGATGAACGCCACCAAGCGATACTTATTTTCCAGAAACTCCCGGACCATGAGCATGGGCACTTTGAGCAACTCCTTGCAGTGCTCACGGAAGAAGATGTTGTCGTATTGCTGTCGCCCCTGAGGATTGCGCATAAGCCCCATAGCCGTGGTCTCCGGACAAGAATACTGAATTACCCCAACCCGCTTCTCCATGAAATAACTCATCAACTCTTTGGAGAGGGGAAAATTTTGGCCCAGAATATGAACCCGGCAGTAGGGATTCACCAAACACTGGGCAATGAGAACTATCCTCCTCCTGCCCTTCTTGCTCATATAACACCCCCAGATTATAGGCGTCCACTTTTACTCGCCAGCGAGCTGAACATCGCCGTGAATGCGTCAACTCGTTTACTAGCGATCAATTTAGATGAGCCTCTCGCTTAAAATTAATCCGCCTTTTAAAAATATTTTATAAATATATATGGTAAAAACACAAAGCAAAATATGCATGCCATAACGGTGATAGGGTGGCGTGGAGGGGGGTCAGACCTTTCACAGTTAAATGAGTCGATTCATGTCAGGGTTGGCAACTATGCCTTTCATCATCCAAGTAACCGCTTGAAGCCATATAGATTCATGCGAAATTAGGGTTCTCCGGAGGGATATGACCGCGGTCGATCAAGCGAGGCAATCGTACAAGGGCAACCAGACAAGACGATGGTTGGTCGCTCGCGAACCTATAAAGCTTCATGATTCTCAAAAATAGGAGAAAATGGTTGTATTATAAGGGAAAAATTAATATCCGTGGCATGAAAACGTCGTAAAGGGTAGGTGATTTTATGAAAAAAGTAATTTTGCTCTCCGCCAGCCCCCGCAAAGATGGCAACACCATGCAATTGTTGGAGGAATGCGCCCGGGTTATCGAGGATAGCGGAGTTAAGGCGGAAATGATTACCCTAGCCGGCATGGAGATAAAATCCTGCGTGGCATGTTTCAGGTGCGCTGAGCTGGGTAGATGTTCCCAGGAGGACGGGCTCAACGATATCCTAGAGCGGGTGCGGGAGGCGCGGGGATTTATCGTAGGGTCCCCAGTCTATTTCGGAACGGCTCGAGGGGATGCGATGTCCGCCTTGCAGAGGATAGGTATGGTCAGTAAATCCACCGATAATTTCCTCTCCCGTAAGGTGGGGGGACCCATAGCTGTGGCGAGGCGAGGAGGCCATACTTCCACCATTCAGGAGATGCTCATGTTCTATCTCATCAACGATATGGTGGTACCGGGATCGGATTACTGGAATATGGTATTCGCCAGGCAGCCAGGCGAGATCTGGGATGATAAGGAAGGTCTGGCGGTGGCGCGCAGGTTCGCTGAGAACGTTGCATGGCTCGTGAAAAA
>JACVIX010000195.1 GCA_015711725.1 Candidatus Geothermincola primus
AAACATTAACTTTCCTCCACCCCTCGCCATTGACCCATGGGAGATAAAAATTCATAGACTTCGTTGACGAAAAAAGACCCGATATTGATCTTTCGATAATCTGGCTCGAGTTTCCGTCAACAATAGAAGGTAACGCGAAAAAACAATAATTGGCCGCTGGTGATAAATGGTTAAAGGGCAGAAAATATTTAGATGTAAGCGAGTGGGGGATGGGGTGGATCTAATTAAGGATTATGGCAGCAACTCTCATTCTCGCTAGCCTTTTCTGAATAGGGGGATAAAATATTCACAAGCAGAGCGTGGTTATCGAGCAAGGGGAATCATGGTTATGTGCACATGGTCATGTGCAGCACCATGGTTCGTTGACCAGATGGGGAAAAGTTACGTGAAATTACTTCGCCGCCAAGCGGTAATTTATTTGCCTAAATGAGCAACAGGCCAATAATGGACTATGGAAGTGGCTCTTAGATTCGCTATCCTTTACTGAACGGTGGGGGATAATCTTCACAAGCGGAGCGTGGTTATCGAGCAAGGGGAATCATGGTTATGTGCACATGGTCATGTGCAGCACCATGGTTCGTTGACTAAATGGGGAAAAGTTACTTGAAATTACTTCGCCGCCAAGCGGTAATTTATTTCCCTAATTGGGAAATAAGCCAATATCGATGAAACAAAAATTGAACTAATTTTGCTGCTATAAATCGATACGGAAAAAGATTGGTTAAGGCGTGTGGTGGGAATTCTCTTCCTTTCCGCTTTCGGACTGATTTTCGCCCACTGACTGATTTTCCCCCACTACCTTTACGGGAATCTCCCCAGGTTTGACAAATCCCAATCTCCTCGCCTCTCTCTCTAAAAAGTCAATGTCATTTGCTTGGGCTTTGCGCTCCTCCAACTGTGCGGTCTTCTCTTTCTCCCGCTGTAACTCCAACTCTTTCTCATGCAGCTCCCTGGACGATTTAACATACCTGAGCACCGGATTTATCAACACCAAGGTTATAATGATCAATGCCATAAGAACCAGAAAGACTAGTTGTCTCCTTCGTCTCTTCTTTGTTTCTATGGAAAGGGTGGTTCTAGCGTTAACCCTTCCTGCTTGTTGTTTATTTGGTGAACCTATCCGAGAAGGCCGAGCCGCTGAATCGAGGTTTCTTGTGCGCCCATGCTGGCATGGGGTTCCCTTCATCTCCGAGCCGCGAGCGCTTACGCAATCAAGCACTCTTGGGGTCCCTTTGACTAAATGTAAACCTTTCGTTGGGGTTGAGGAAGAACTTCTAGCATTTTTATCCTCAGGCTTTCCCCAAGGATTCCTTCCCGCCTCTCTTTTAACTTTTCTAACAGTATTTGACCTTTTCATCAAAAATATTATAATTCATCAGATATTAACTTGTCCACCAGGTTAATATAACCTGACGCCAAGTCAAAAGGTCTGTGCATAAGATTAGTTCATCAGTGACGCTACCCGAGAATATGCCCGAGAACCAAGACGTAAAGATTGCCAATGGGAGGAGTTCAGCGAGTGGAAATCATATTCCCGCTTTCAAATTCAACTGCTAATTAAAGCACGGAGCGCGAAGAGAACTTATTATTTTTTAACCCTTTACCTCAGGATTAGAAGATAAAGATTATAATTTATGCAGCTTGATCATGTTGGTGGTGGTTACCGCCTCAGAACCTTTTACCCCGGCGGTTATCACAAGGAAATCCCCTTTTTTCGCCCATCCGCCCCTTAAAGCCACGATGGAGGCGTTATTGAACATCTCCTCCACGCTTCCCCTCACCCCCACTTGGACGGGATAGACGCCCCATGCCAGCTTCAGACGATTCACCACTTCAGAGCGGGGAGTGAGGGCCACAATGGTGCTTTCCGGGCGAAACCTAGCTATCTGAAAGGCGGTAAAACCTGAATCGGTGGGAGCCATGATGGCGCTGGCCTCGATGTTGCGCGCCAGCTCGCAGGCAGCGAAACAGACCGCCTCCACCGGGCCATGCTCTATCCAGCGCTTCCTCTCTTCCAACCAAGACCTGTAAGGCAACTTTCTCTCCGTCTCCTCAATGATCCTGGCCATTATCTCCACAGATTCCACCGGGTAACTCCCCACTGATGTCTCCGCCGATAGCATCAAGCCATCCGCGCCGTCGAAAAGGGCATTGGCTATATCGCTAGCCTCCGCTCTGGTGGGAAGAGGGCTGTTGATCATGCTTTCCAGCATCTGCGTGGCCACTATTGAGGGTTTTCCCAGCGTGGCCGCCTGAGAAATCAGTTCCTTCTGCAGCAGCGGTACTTCCTCGATGGGCCTCTCCACGCCCAGATCCCCTCGTGCTACCATGATGGCATCAGCTTCTCTCACGATCTCATCCACATCCCGCAGCGCTTCGCTCTTCTCTACTTTAGCGATAATAGGCGTATCATAACCATAGCGTTTTATCGATTTACGTAAATACCTGACGTCCCGGGCAGAGCGCACAAAGGAAAGAGCGATCCAGTCCGCCCCGTGAGTCAGACCTACTTTAAGATCCCTCAGGTCTTTCCTGGTAAGAGATGGTAACTTAAGAGAACATCCTGGAAAAGTTACTCCCTTGCGGGACTTGAGTTTTCCTCCCACTTCCACCCGGCAGGTCAGGTCCTTTTCCCCCATCCGGGTGACTATAAGACGGATAGCCCCATCGTCCAATATAACAATGCTGCCTTTTTTCAAACCCGTTGGGAAGGAAGGTATGTTAACGCTTACCTCCTTCTCCCCGCCTATCACCTTCCTGGTGGTAAGTTTGATATCCTGCCCATCGGCAAGGTAAACCTCGCCATCCTTAATCTCGCCAACTCTGATCTTGGGGCCCATCAGGTCCAAGATAATGGCAAGGGGCTTCCCCATTACCTCCCTTGAGGTCTTAAGCAGTTCGATAATCTCGCTTATCTCCTCCACCTTGGCGTGTGAAGCGTTTATACGCGCGGCATCCATCCCTGCTTCTATCAGTTTGTTCAACATCTCCCCGGTTCGCGTCGCTGGCCCAATAGTGGCCACGATCTTGGTTTTACGCAAATTTCTCTCCCTTCCTCTTTACCATCACAGCGCCTCATACAATCTCTACTGGGTCTCCGCAATGCTCAGACCAAGCGAGAAGACCTTTTCATCATCGGCGAATATCAGCCTGTTGCCCCCTGGAAACCAGTCAAGCGTGGAAAGGTCCTTCACCCTGGTAACACGGTATATCATCCTCTCCTCGATATCGAATATCTCCAGCCCATTGCTGCCTAAATAAGCGAGCCTTTCCTCCTCACGTGATATACGGATGAGGTAAGGTCGGTCAGGATCTTCGAGGCTATTCAGGGTGCCCAGGGTTTCCGTCTCCGCCCCATTCTCCGTGGCGGTCGCATAAACTAATCCCTTTACCTCGGAGAGATCTGCGGTGATATACATAGCCACATAAACCACCCGGTTAGAATCCAACCAGGCGACGAAGCGCGTCTCTCCCTGGCTTTCCGCGAAAAGATCGTATCTACCTGTTGCTAAGTCCACAATTTCCAAGTAATACCGATTAGGTCTGTTGGTTTTGGAGAAACCTGCCTGTACATAAGATGCCAAGTAGCGGCAGTCTGGGTTCCAGTCGGGGTTAATGCAAGACGCCCCAATTTCCCGTTTCTCGCTTCCATCAGACCTCATCCACCATAGGGTGGTCTTCTCCGACTTGGTCTGGCCCGGGGTCCTGTTCCAGACTATATACTTGCCGTCGGGAGAAGGGAGGGGATCGCTGTCCAGCTCGGCACTATCCGGAGTCAGATTAACCACGGCATGGTCGTTAATTGACATTTTGTAAATATCACCCATGTCCTCGAAAAGCAGATATTCTCCTTCCCCTTTCAACCAAGCTAGATTCTCTCCCTTTATCTCCCTCACCACCAATATCTCGGGACCTTCCCCAAGCTTGATGACACGCAGGCTGGTACGATAGTCCACCCCACTACGGGAAACGCAGGCGAGGAAGTCCCCCGAGGGAGATACTTGTAACCTTAATACGCTCTCGTTCGGCAGGGAGATAATCTCCTGAGGCCGGTCGTTTAACTCCTTGGTCTGGGTCAGCGGGGTAACCACCACCGTGCTTAACATCTTCAAAGCCATATACCCGATAAAGAGCATGACCACCGCGCCCAGCACTATGGCGATAATAGATATAGTATATTTCCTTTCGATGACTCGTTCCTCCCTTCTGGCGAACGACATTTTCTTTATCGCTGCGCGATTCCCATATAAGACATCAAGAGCATGACCACCGCGCCCAGCACTATGGCGATAATAGATATAGTATATTTCCTTTCGATGACTCGTTCCTCCCTTCTGGCGAACGACATTTTCTTTATCAGTGCCCTATTT
>JACVIX010000196.1 GCA_015711725.1 Candidatus Geothermincola primus
TAAGACCATATTTAGTTTTCAAAGTGCTAATTATTTAGATTGCTCAGTATTGGTTGCCATATCTTCTTTTATGAAAATGGATTTATTTATGCCATTTGCGGAATGTGAAATCATTCTGAAACATATATTTTTTTCTCTCTACTTTCCCGATTTTATTTTCAAAGGCACAATTCTATCTCTCTTCCAAGACATCATATGACAACGTACCATTTTGTGTGTAAATTCGCCCTTTGATAGGTGACCATGATTCCCTCATACTGGTTCAAGGAAGTCAACCAAAGATCAGTAGCAAGGAGGAGAACCATGGCCAAGAACCATTCTACAGGCATCGTAAGGGTGAACGAAAGCGAGATAAGGGACTACCTCGATCGGCAAGTGAGGGAAGCTGTGAAGCAGGTGCTAGAGGAGATCATGAGCACTGAGGCCGAGGAGCTTCTCTGTGCAGGGCCATATGAATGCAGCGAGGAGAGAACGGACTTAAAGGAACGGCAAGAGGAAGCGCAAGCTGGAAGACCCGCGTAGGGGAGATAGAGCTCTCGGTTCCTCGCCTTGAGGACCTTGGCCTTCCAGACCATGGTCATCTCTATCACCAATCATCTGGAGAGGACCATGGAAGATCAAGTACCTGACCAAGGACATCGAGGCATTCTCCTCAGAGGAGAGCCTAATGTTCGCGCTTTAATCCATATTAAAGTTTGGTAGGAAAAGCTCTGCCAGATAAATCTTCGGGATTTCAACAATTTGGTATGTGGTAGGATAGTTGAATAGACACAAATTTCTCGATGATATCTAGGTTAAAAGTGTGATCCTTATAAAATAAAAACAAAGCCTCTAATGAAAAGTATTGCTAGTAAACAATTGATAGAAATATATTCTAAAAAAAAGTAATAATCATAATATTTAAGAATAAATTTTGCTCCGAACATAATATGCTTATATCTGGGATAGGTTTTTTCAGTGTAATATTTTTTCGTATATTTTAAAGCCTTCCTATAAAATGATGGTCTATCAATTAACAACGCTATAGTTAAGCTTATTATCATTAAGATAATCCCAACAAAAGTCTTCATCTAGCCTTACCTCTATATGTCTGGGTCATTTCTTACAACTTTGTGATGAGTGGCCTTCGATTTCTTAAAAGATCGATCCTTCAACACCGTCGATAAGGGCTAACAGCGAACAGCTTAACAATTTCTATTTTTCCTATTGAAATATACTCAATTACAAAGATAAAAATCTATCTTGATAAATTTAGCGGAAGATCGACTTAAAAAAGTCCCATGCGGCATCAGCTATGTCAACGGGTAAGCCAAATCCAGGTATAACACTTGCCATTGCTCCGATCTGGCGTATCGTTCTCTCCGCTCCACTTATTTGATGATTATTATATAAATCATTTAGGTGATCTATCTCAGATAACATATTGGGAACATTTAAGGCTGCAGCTGGCGGCAATGCCCTCGCTAATATGTCTATACCTATAGCGCTTGCGTGCTCAGTCCATGTCCTTGCGGTCTCCCAACCCCCTTCGCATCTCCACCATAAAAAGCTGCTTTCTGGGGAATGATTAGTTTTAGGTTTAGAACTATTTGCGTAATACCCTAGGTGCTCCAGGTACTGCTTCATAAAAGGAGGTGGCAAGGGAACAACTGGCCGCAGGTTGGCAGGACCATTCTGGGCGGAAGCTTTACCTGAACGCCTCGAACCACCATTGTGTAGCGCGGCATAAACCCAACAACTCACCATAACCTCCGCGATTTCACTGCTTGTCATTCCTGGAAAAATCCAAGAAACCGGTATGTTTACCGAGAAGAACTGGCCAGAGGGGTCAACTCTTATCACGGGATTCCCGCCGCAGTACTGGTAGGGGTTCAAAGTCAGGGGATTGGTCTTTCTTCCCGGGTGGGGATCCCGGGTGAGAAAACGCCTCAGAAGCGGAGAATAGTACCTTGCCCGGAGGGCATAAAGCCCGGTTTCGGAGTCGTAGTAGTAGCCGGCATAGGTATGGGGACAGGAAAGGGACTCATATCCCGGCCGGGACTGCTCGCCTAAAACCTTCCCCCAGGGGTCGTAGGAGTACTTCTTCACCCAGGCGCCATCGGATCTGGTCACGTAGATCACATCCCCGTGGGGGTTTTGATGGAGGAAGAAGGTCTCCCCGGGATGGGTGGAGCTTGAGTAAGCCACCGGATGCCCTGAAGGGTCATAAGCCCAGGAACGCAGCACCGCCCCCGCCCCGTCGGTCTCACAGAGGATATTTACCCCTTCTATGCGGTAACCTTGGAATAGGATTGGAA
Source organism: Candidatus Geothermincola primus (assembly GCA_015711725.1). Classification (GTDB taxonomy): domain Bacteria; phylum Actinomycetota; class Geothermincolia; order Geothermincolales; family Geothermincolaceae; genus Geothermincola; species Geothermincola primus. The sequence goes on from JACVIX010000196.1 coordinate 2,298, forward strand.
AAGCAGCGCAGTTTAAGCCCTCTTCGTTGGCCCAGATTTTCCACTGTGGACGGAAGCTCATTAAGCTCCTCCTATCTTTTATGATAGGTGAGTTAGGAATGAACCATAACCTGCTTTTTCCCTGCCCTCTCCAAGCTTTCCGGAAAGAATCAATCGAGGAGACATACCTCCCGAAGCTTTGTAGGTTTTACGTCTGAGCAGGACGAGCAAAGTTAAGGATATTTTAATTTACCGTTAATAAAAGTCAATACCTCAAAGGAAATTTTAAAGAATTGTAACAAAATTGTAACATGGTGAAGATTTTTTCTTAACGGAAAGTAAGTATTAGGATGGGTGTGATCAAATTATATGAAAAATATAGGAAAATATAGGAGAAATCAGGCGAAGGGCATGGAGATTAAAGTCACACATGTCCGAGTCATAAGCCGAGTGTCTGAAAATTTTCCTTAATGGAAATTGGAATCTAGAGATATAAGGCGTAGCAAGAGAGGCTAAGGCTCGGAAAATATTGTTTTTCCTTTACGGAGCGCGTAAGAGAACTTGGGGTGATAGGCTAGAAAAATTTTTTTCTCGAGCGGTCTTAAATTTTGAACTTGTACTTGTAGACCGAGTTGATCATTGCCCGGACGTTCTCGGGCTTGGCGTCCACCGGCATGGTGCAGCCCGAACTTAAGATGAAGCCCCCATCCGACCCCAGTTCCCTGATTAATCGCTCGCAGTAGGCGTCCACCTCCTCGGGTTCTCCCAGCTTGAGCAGGGAAGCGGGGACGTCGCCCATGAGGCAGAAGTGATCTCCCAGTACCTCCTTAGCTTTGAAAATGTCTGAGGTGCCATCCAGGTTGAGTATGCACTTTCTCCGGGGCAGCTCCTTCAGATAGGGGAAGAATGCCGTCCAGTCGCTGTCGAAGTGGAGGAGGGGAGTCACTCCTCGCGCGACGAAGTATTCGCATATCTCCAGCCATTCCGGAAGAGCCAGTTCCTCGAAGAAGCGGGGGCTCAAGGAGCTGGCGCTGGTTCGGGTGCCGCCCAGGAATACCCGGGGGATTCCGGAGAGCCTGACCAGACTCATCCCCACCTGTTTGAAGATCTTCATCATCTCCCTGCTTGCCGCTTTCATCTCCTCGGAATGGCGGTAGAGGTCCAAAATGAAGTCATTGAAGGAACGGAGTGTCAGGGAGATCCACTCCATGGGGGTGAAGGTGAGGTTGGGACCCACCAGGGATTCCACTCCCTTCTTGCGCATCCTGGCGATTGATTTCTTGATGCCGTGAAGGGAAGAGAGCGCCACCACCAGCAGGCGAATGGGACCTAGAGCGCCCCGCAGCTCGGGATGGCTTTCGCGCATCTTCCCCAGCATCCAGCGAGCGGCTCCCAACTGGGGAATTAAGCCGTATTCCTCTGGACTCATCACCGAACGTTCCACGAACTGCCAAGGCTCGTCCGGGGGGAAGCCGTCCACCCCGGAGATTTTAGGCTTGGAAGGGAAAGCCAGTTGCAATATCCTTCCGAAGCCGGCGTAGCTTAAGCTCTGGCCATCGATACGGCCCAAATCATCCATGGTCTTTTCCAGAGCAATATCCGCTTTGCGCGGGTCGAAGAGCATCTCGTGCTGGGTAACACCGGCGTAACGAGCCGCGAACATGTCGATAATGGGAAAGATGGCGATGCGATCCAGCTTCTCGAAACGGATCGCCGCCTGAATCCTCTCCTCCGCCACGGTACTAGCCATATCTCCCCCTTTGACCGAGTTATCTTTCACCGAGTAAATATTCTTCTCGCGAAAAACACGAAAGCTTCATACGCTTTGATAATTTATATAAAAAATGTTGGGATATTACAAGAATACGCGCATGGGGGCGAAAGACAGGCGCCGC
>JACVIX010000197.1 GCA_015711725.1 Candidatus Geothermincola primus
CATTATTAAAACATAGTCCAGATATTCCAGGTAGCCATCCAATCGGGATACTGGGGTCTGTGGACTAAGGGCGACCCCGGCTTTCATCCCATATCTTTTTATAATGCTAGTGACCTCGCCTATATGCCTGGTCACTTCGGCGTGAAAGGTTATCCAGTCGGCGCCCGCCTCATGAAAATTCTCGATGAATTCCACTGGTTGGGAAATCATCAGGTGCACATCGAGGGGGAGCTTGGTTATCGATCTGATAGCTTTGACAATCATAGGGCCGAAAGTGATATTGGGAACGAAATTGCCGTCCATAATATCCAAATGTACAAGATCTGCGGTGTCTTCGATATATGATATGGCCTTGCGTAAATCCGAAAAATCGGCATTGAGAAGGGAGGGCGCCAGCAACCTTTTTCTCATGTCTCCTCCGATTATCGTTGCTTCAGACTAAATCTCTTTACCTCATAATAGGTTGGGCCCTGAGGGCTTAAAACGCTCTGGTATAGCACGATATCGTCAAGATGGAATTTATCAAAATTCATTGCGTATAACCAGTCCTCCCATTCCCGCACTATAAGAGTTACATCAACGGGGTTCTTGCATCGGGCCAAGGTAATATGGGACTTGAAGGGCCGTTTTTCCTTTTCCACCCCGAATCTTCTCATATTGAGGTCCACATTTTTTGCCAATGAGGCAAGAACATCCCCCTCTCCGGCCAATCCTAGCCAGATCACTCTTCCCTTGGAGGGGGCGGGAAAAGCACCGCAACCCTTAATTTCTAAATCAAAAGTTGTAAATTTTTCCGCTATCTTTTCCAATGCATCCTCTACGCCTGGCAATAAATCTCTGCTCAGATGCCCCAGGAACTTCAGGGTCAGATGAAGTTGGCTACCCTTCACCCACCTGATACCTTTATATTTTCCAAGATAAGAATTGATCTGTTCCCCTATCGCTCGCTTATACTCTTCTGGCAGATCCACCGCCACGAAAAGCCTCATCTTATCCACGAGGTTTCCCCTTTGAGAAAAGCTTTAAGCAGTGCGAGGGCAGCATTGGAGGCTATCTTTCTAACCATCTCCCTATCTCCAGGTAGTCTAACCTTTAAGGAGTGACTTCCCTCCTGCGCATGGAGAGCCAAGCATACTGTTCCTGGAGGGCTTTCCGCCGTTCCGCCACCGGGGCCTGCCCATCCGGTAATGGCTAAACCGATATCCGCCCCCAGCAGCTCCCGGACCGCTTTAGCCATTTCCATGGCAACTTCTTCGCTCACCACTCCCTTCTCGCTTATCAGTCTTTCGTCAACTCCAAGGGTCCTGGTCTTTACCGTCTGATCGTAGCAGATCACCCCTCCCCGGAAATAATCTGAGCTTCCCGGGATCTCAGTGATTATCTCACCCAGCATCCCCCCGGTGCAGGACTCCGCCACCGCGAGGGTGCATTTGTTTTCCCTAAGTAAATCTCCCACCACTTCCTGAAGGTCTTTCCCGTCCGTGGACACAATCCAAGGCCGCAGTCGTTCCTCAATTACGTTCACGAGTTTCCTCATCCTATCCTCAAGATAATTCTCAATTCCCCCCTCTAGGAATAGACGAGCCTCGATAACCCCAGATTTTACCAGATATGACACTTTCGCCCCCTGCAAAGGAGAGACTATTTCGTCCATCGCCTCACCTACCGCCGCCTCGGTAAGTCCAAAAAATTTAATGGTCAAAGCCAAAGCCTTTCCTTGTTCATTCCATTTACTGAGGGAGGGGAGCACCTGCCTCTCCATCATATCTCTCATCTCCGAGGGCACACCGGGCACCAAGAATATCTTTACCCCTCGTTCATCTAACTCTTGGCCTGGCGCGGTTCCCTTGGTCGGTGCGATAATTTTCGCCCCTTCGATAACCTGGGCTTGCCTGAGATTAGAAAGGGGCATTTCCCTACCGTAACTGGCGAATCGCTCCCGCAGCCACTCTCCGAGGCTGGGGTCGTAAATTAGCTTCCTTCCTAACGCCTCAGCCACCGCCTCCCTAGTTAGGTCATCACTAGTTGGCCCTAGCCCGCCAGTGATAATAATGGCCCGGCTGAAAAGCATCGCCGCCCTTAGCAATTCAGTTATAGGACCTAATTTATCCACCACAACTAGATGAGCTAAAGGGGATATGCCCAGTTCCTCTAGCCGTCCTCGGATGAAATCATAATTGGTATCCTCCACCATCCCCTGTACCAACTCATCCCCTATGGTAATAACGGTTACCACTTCCCTCATCGCGGACTCCCCTTCTCAGGATTTAGGTAGGTGTCCAAGCGCAGAATATAATCGAGTCCCGAAACCAACGTGAAAGCGATGGCTAGCCACAGCGCCACGCTCTCATGGAGATAATTACGATCCACTGGAAAATGAAAAGTGATAAGGATTATGGCGAGGAATTGCGTGTTGGTTTTCAGTTTCGCAAGCATGGTGGCGGGGACAGAAACCCCTCTAGACCCTGCATAAACGCGCATAGCGGTTATTATCAATTCCCTACCGATGATTACCACAGGAACCCACCAGTAAATCCTGCCCAGGTGAAAAAGCATGATTAACACGGTGGAGATATATATTTTGTCGGCGAGTGGATCCAAGAACTGGCCTAATCTAGTTACCATTCCCAGCTTTCTTGCAAAATATCCATCTAAGAAATCGGTGGCTCCGGCAAAAGCGAAGAGCAGAGCCGCTAGCACATTTCTAAGAGGACTGGAATCCCATAGCAAGTAAACGAACAAGGGGGAAATGATAATACGCAACAAGGTTAAACCATTGGCGGGGTTCCACCTTCTTACCTTCCCCTCACTCGTCTCTTCTTTTATGCCGTTAACATATTCTGCCAATAAGATCTATCCCCTCGGCACCGGCAATCTCCACCTCACGGAAGACCGCCGTCTCCTCTATCTCATGGTTAGGCAGAAAGATAAGTCCATCTATTTCGGGAGCTTCCCTATAAGATCTCGCCTCACAGTACCCTGGGGCTACTTCACTATCGCCTTCCACTAAAACCCTTATTTTAGCTCCCACCATATCTTTTGCCTTTTGAAACATTATCTCTTCTTGAATTTCCCTTAAAACGTTCAGCCGCCGATCGGCGGTCGCCCTGCTAACTCTTCCTCTTAGGGAGCAAGCATTGGTCCCTTCCTCCGGTGAATAGCTAAACAGGGATACCCAGTCGAAATGCGCCTCCCTCACAAAACGCTTCAACCTGTCGAAAGATATATCATCCTCACCTGGAAAGCCTACTATAAAAGAAGTGCGCAATGCAATTCCAGGCACTCTGGCCCTCAACCTATTCACCAGCCTAAAGAACTCTTCCTCGCCTCCCCTCCTTCCCATCCTCCCCAAGACTTTTTCGTCTACATGCTGTAAGGGGATGTCCAGATAAGAACATACCTTGCTCTCCTGCATCATTTCTATCAGGCTTTCGTCAACCCCTTCGGGCTGAAGGTACATCAATCTTATCCAAAAGTCACCGCGTATCGATATCAGCTCTTTTAATAGGTCGGAAAGGCTGGGGGTCCCATATATATCTTTACCATAAGAGGAAGTGTCTTGAGCCACCAAGACTATTTCCTTTGCCCCCATAGATATGGCAGAGGACACTTCATCCAGGATATCCTCCTTCTTCCTGCTGGCTAGAGGCCCTTTGAATTGCGGTATTACGCAAAATGAGCACCTTCTTTCGCAACCATCCGCAACTTTGATGTATGCCCAACCCCGCTCGATCCCGGAAAAACAGCTTCGCGCAAGCTTAGCATCTTTTGCCTCATCAGAGATGCTTCCGGATAGACCCATTAGACAGGGGAGGTTCCGGTAGTCACGCGCATGGACGAAAATATCGACTTCCGGAAGCAATTTTTTCAGCCTGTCACCATATCTCTGATATAGACAACCTAGCAACAATAGCTTTTTCTTCCCTTTGCCCTCTTTTTGGGCCGCTAGATCCAGGATCGCTTCTATGCTCTCCTCAACCGCCGCTTGTATAAAAGAGCAGGTGTTTACCAGAAGATATCCCGCCTCTTCGGGATTGTAGGTTCTCTTTAAACCATATCGCAGAAGGAGAGTTGCCACCAGGTCGGAGTCGGCTTCATTTTTAGGGCAACCCAAAGTCAAGATATAGAATGAATTATTTTCAGCATGTAAAGA
>JACVIX010000198.1 GCA_015711725.1 Candidatus Geothermincola primus
AGAGGAGGGGAAAGCATTTTCCCGTTGGACGGGCGACTATAGGGCGACAATATTATCTTCGGGAGTGACCAGCCTTTCTCATTTTTAAAACCCGGCATTATTCCCTCGAAAACGTGGATAAAATAACGCGGACTTTTATTTTTGGAGTAAAAAGATTTGATATTATCGTAAATGCAGGAGGCGGCATTACATGTCCCGTGAATTCTTATTTTTGAGGGTGGGGTTTACCCGAAAAGGGAAAGCAAGGCTTTCTCTTCAGCCATGAATATATCCCGTGAATTCTTATTTTTGTCGGAGCCTAATGATAAAATTACTCCCGTGGTGGTCTTTGGTTTCCTCGAGGCAGATAAGTGGGAGGAGATGATGAAAGTTCTGGTAGTGGGTGGAGGGGGTAGAGAGCATGCCCTAGCCTGGAAACTCGCCCAATCGCCTTCGGTGAAAAAACTTTATTGCGCGCCTGGTAACGGCGGCATGATGGAAATAGGGGAGCTGGTGGATATATCCGCTGAGGATCTGCCTTCCCTGCTCCGTTTCGCCGTGAAAGAAAGGATAGATCTCACCGTGGTGGGCCCGGAAGCGCCGTTGGTGGAAGGCATCGTGGATCTCTTTTCTCGCGAGGGCTTAGATATCTTCGGTCCTTCCCAGGAAGGTGCTCAAATGGAGGGAAGCAAGTCCTTCGCCAAGCGCCTCATGCTGGATGAAGGGATTCCCACGGGCGCGGCGGAAATCTTCGACGATTACCAACGTGCTCTAGATTATCTGAAAACAATACATCCCCCGGTGGTGGTAAAGGCGGATGGGCTGGCGGCGGGAAAGGGGGTGACGGTAGCCCAGGACTTAGAGACCGCTGCGGCGGCCCTTAGAGCTTGTATGGTGGAGGGAAAATTTGGATCCGCGGGCAGGCGGGTTCTGATCGAAGAATTCCTGCAAGGGCAGGAGGTCTCCATTCTCACTCTGGTTGATGGGGAGGAGATATTTCCCCTAGAACCTGCGCAGGACTACAAGCGAGTGGGAGATAACGACACCGGTCCCAATACCGGGGGAATGGGTTCTTATTCGCCGGTCCCCGTTCTAGACCAACACAATTACCAAAGGGCGGTGGAGGAGATCCTGCGCCCCACCGCCAGGGCGCTTTTAAAGAGGGGGATTCATTTTAAAGGCATCCTTTACGCCGGGCTGATTCTCACCCATCAGGGCCCCAAAGTGCTGGAGTTCAATGTGCGTTTCGGGGACCCGGAAACCCAAGCGGTGTTGCCCCGTATGGAGAGCGATTTGCTTGGGGGGATGCTGGCGGTTCAAGAGGGAAGGCTGCGAGAACTTGAGCTGACCTGGTCTTCCCATCCCTGCGTGACGGTGGTGATGGCCTCGGGCGGCTACCCCGGTGATTATTCCAAGGGTTACCCCATATCTGGACTAGAGGAAGTCGCTCTCCTCGACGAGGTAGTGGTATTTCACGCCGGGACCACCATGAACAGCGAGGGTAAACTGGTCACTAGCGGGGGAAGGGTGCTTAATATCTGTGCCAAGGGAAAGGATTTCGTCCAGGCACGGGAGAAAGCTTATAATGCCCTGGGAAAAATCAGCTTCCAGGGTGCTTATTACCGCAAGGATATTGCCTTGAGGGTTGTGCAGAAAAACGGGGGATAAGTGGTGAAATTCCTGGCTTCATTCCTGTATTTGTATCAGGCCACTTCAGGCTTTGGAGGAAAGGGAGGCATGATTTGATGAAGAGTCCCGTTGCTGCCATTGTGATGGGGTCGGTTTCAGACGCCGACAAGATGAGGCCCGCGGAGGAGATGCTGGGAAGGATGGGTATAGGAGTGATCACCTCCGTCATTTCCGCGCATCGACAGCCCGATAAATTGAGGGATTTCGTTCTCTCGGCCCCCCAGCGCCAAATCGAAGTAATCATCGCGGGAGCGGGCAAGGCCGCGCATCTGCCCGGCGTCATAGCCTCCCTCACCATCCTGCCGGTGATCGGGGTGCCTCTCTCCTCCGATGGCTTGGGGGGAATTGATTCCCTCCTCTCCATCGCACAGATGCCCACAGGGATACCTGTCGCCACAGTGGCCATCGACGGAGCCGCCAATGCCGGGCTGTTGGCCGCCACCATTCTTGCTCTTAAGTACGAGGAGGTGGAAAAAAAGCTCAAGGAGTACCGGGAGGAGCTGGCTCGAGGATGAGCGCTTCCCCCCTCGACCTTTTTGCGTGATAATGGAATAGGTTGATACCGCGAGGTCCGGTTCTTTCAAGGGTTGATTTTCATGATAGATCGCTATACCCTCCCCGCCATGGCGGAGATCTGGCGGGAGGAAAATAAGTTCCAAAAATGGCTGGAGATTGAGATTCTGGCGGTGGAAGCCTGGGCGAAACTGGGCCTGGTGCCCACTGAATCCCTGGAACGCATCAAGAAGCGAGCAGGATTTCAAGTGGAGCGCGTCAAGGAGATAGAACGTATCACCCATCACGATGTGATCGCCTTCCTCACCAACCTGGCTGAGAATCTAGGGGAGGACTCCAGGTTTATCCATTATGGAATGACATCTTCGGATATTCTAGACACCGGGCTCGCCCTGCAGATGCGGGAAGCTATGGACATCATTATCCAGGAAGCCGTCGCTTTGGCTCAAACACTGCGCCGACGGGCGCTGGAGTTCAAGGATACGGTGATGATCGGACGTACCCATGGCGTCCATGCGGAGCCCATCACTTTCGGCCACAAATTAGCGTTGTGGACCTTCGAGATGAAACGCCACCTGGATCGCTTGAGCAGAGCTCGGGAGATCATCAACTATGGAAAGATCTCCGGCGCGGTGGGAAGCTACGGTAATATCCACCCCTGGGTGGAGGAGTATGTGTGCGAAAAATTAGGGCTGCGTCCAGCCGAGGTCTCCACCCAGATACTGCAGAGAGACCGTCACGCGGAATATCTGACCTCCATCGCTATAGCAGGTTCCAGTCTAGAGAAATTCTCCACGGAGATCAGGTCCCTACAGAGGACCGATATCCTGGAGGCGGAGGAGCCTTTCGCCAGGGGTCAGAAGGGATCCAGCGCCATGCCTCACAAGCGCAATCCCATAATCTGCGAGAGGGTTTCAGGAATGTCCCGCCTGCTTCGCGCCAACGCGTTGGCGGCGCTGGAAAACGTCAATCTCTGGCACGAGCGAGATATCTCCCATTCCTCGGTGGAAAGAGTGATTATCCCGGATTCCACCACTGCGTTCCATTATATGTTGGTCAAGTTCCGTCAGGTAATAGAGGGACTCCAGGTCTATCCGGAAAGGATGAAAAGGAACCTGGAGCGCACTGGAGGACTGATCTTTTCCGAGAGAGTGCTGCTGCTGCTGATAACCAAGGGTTTGACCAGGGAGCATGCCTATACCCTGGTACAGAGAAACGCCATGAGAGCTTGGGAGACGGGAAGGAACCTTGAAGAGTTGCTCCAGGAAGATGAGGAAGTTATGAGTCAGGTGGGCGAAGAAGAACTTAAAGAATGTTTTCGATTGGAACACTCCCTCCGTAATCTCGCCCGTGTCTTTGAGAAGCTCGAAAGGCTGGAAGTCTAGCAAGAGGCAACATGGAGAGGTCGAAATCTTGGGAACTCGTGGGGGCGGGGGTGATGTGAAAGTGGGGCGCTGGGTAGTGGGCTAGGGCTAAGACTCTCGATGAGGGGACGGCGCAGATACATCTGGGCATTGCCCGGAAGTTTGGTGGAAGAAGGCGATATAAGCATAGTGTAATTAATGAGTTTGTATCCCTTAAGATATTGCTTGAAAAGTCTCTTAATGCCGCTTTTCGAACCAGGGAGGTGAAATAAGTGGGGCGCTGGGTAGTGGGCTAGGGCTAAGACTCTCGATGAGGGGACGGCGCAGATACATCTGGGCATTGCCCGGAAGTTTGGTGGAAGAAGGCGATATAAGCATAGTGTAATTAATGAGTTTGTATCCCTTAAGATATTGCTTGAAAAGTCTCTTAATGCCGCTTTTCGAACCAGGGAGGTGAAATAAGAATTTAATGTGTTTGTATCCCTTAAGATATTGCTTGAAAAGTCTCTTAATACCGCTTTTCGAACCAGGGAGGTGAAATAAGAATTGGAGGAGAATTCTGAACAGGTGAGATACGCTGTGTACATTACGCCTAAGCG
>JACVIX010000199.1 GCA_015711725.1 Candidatus Geothermincola primus
GAGCCGGAGAAGTATCCCGAGCTGATCGTGCGCATCGCTGGATACAGCGCCCACTTCATCGACCTAAACAAGAAGACCCAGGATACCATCATCGCCCGCAATATTCAGAATATATAGTTGTAGGAAAAGTGAGAAAATTAATTACAGTATGTAATAAATTTTCGAAACTGGCAACGTGGGAAATTTTTAAGCGAATGACCGTGCTGTAAAAATGAGGTTGGAGCGAATCGAAAGGGAAGCTAAAGAGTAAACATTATTCAAGATGACGCATATAGGGTTATAAGATTATCAGAAAGAAAAAATTGAAGTAAAAAAGACCTCTATCTGATAACCTCAAATTTTTTTCATCCCAAATACCCATGCTTCGGATTCATACACAAAAGCGCCAACGGGATGGGGGCTAAAAGATGAAGAAAGCCGCTCATTCGCGAATGGCGAATTTAAACGTTCCAGGCTGCCTCCGATAATCTGATGCTGAATATTCATAGATAATCTATTAGGTGATAGCGTATCTTGCCGATAATTAGAGCATGTGGAAGAGTGACGAGAATGAGAATCGCTGGGAACGGTCAGCTCGCGAAAGAGCGGCAGAAGCCGATTCCCGCTTCTGGGAAAGCGGAAAGAACGAACGAATAACGAAAATGGGAATGGAGGGGAAGGAAATGGGATTTCCGTCCTCTCGCCCTAAACAAATAGAACCTTTACCAAAAAATATTCAGGCAAAAGAGACGGTAATGCGAATTCGAAAAACCCCAGGATTTGATCCTTCAATCAAGGCGAATTCATACCGAGTAAAGAATGAAGATCGTCACCATAGGATTGTTCCTCGTTCCATAAGCGAAAAGAAACAGAGGTTGTTGAAGAACCGATTCTTTCTAACCACACTGATAGTCTTTCTATTGGCGCCACTGGGATTGATCGTGTATTTGCTGGGAAGGAATTTCACCGGCGCGAATTATATCAGGGTTTCCCCTCCGCCCGGATGGCAGGAAGCTTCCTCAGAGGCGAGAATGGACGCGGAAGCGAATCTGAGAATGAGGCTGAGAGGCATTAATCTCGATTATCTTTTTTACCGCAGTGATTCGCCAGGCTGCATCGAGGTCTTCAGCTGCGATTTAGGAGACAGCGGATTCCCCGATCTGCCCGACACCATCAACATTGGGGAGATGGAGACCTATCTGGATGGGCATAAAGAGGAGCTGCTTCAGGCATTCGCGCGCCTATTCACTGACAATCCCCAGAATATGAGCGTGATTGGGGATATAAAAGTAGTAGCGTTAAGGAATGGCAACGTGGGGCTGGATCTTCGCGCTGTGGATAACACCCCCAATTTGAGCGCCGCCATAGGGACCCTGGTGTTCAGAAGGGGAAATAAAATTTACAATTTGTTAATTAAAAAGGGGGATATGGGGGACACCGATTTCGAGATGGAATACTTACTTCATGAAATATATTTTGGGTGACCGGCTCAGACGCGCTGAGCGGGCGCTTCATTAACTTATGTTGACGATCGCCAGATTGATTTTGGCGAAAAAGATAGCTCGACGCGGCAAGATAGCGTATCTAATTTTCTCGTTGGGGAGATCGATTAGCTGTCGAAGCGATATATATTTAGTCATGATGTGAATGATCGGACCCTGGATTTCCCTTTTTTTGACGCTCTGGGTGCGGTTTTCTCGTTTTCCTTTATGAATGGATTGTCCTTCTCGCCCCATGAAAACGAGGGCATAGATGAGGAAATGTTGCCTTGGGGAAGAGCGGTTCCTTGCTTTGGAGACGTTTAGGATTCTAAAAAAGCAACGATCAAGCGAGCATTCTCCGTCACGCGAGATTTTTTCATAACCAGTTTTCGTGCTCTGGAAAAAAGGGAGACTCTGATGAGGGCAATAGCGCCTCTTGCTAGATTTGAGGCTTATTCGCGCAAAGAGCCAAAGACCATCCTTTTAAAAATCTTGTTCCAAACCAGGTGATGGAATAGCATAATATAAATATAGACACTTATGCGATATAAAAAGGGCAAGACTTCCGAACGTGAGGGAAAATGGCTAATCAACAGCCACGAGCTTACTTCACCGATGAGCTCAACAGATACTACGTTGAGCACGGCAGGGCTATGCCTGAAGAGGTAATAGGTATCTTAAACAAGAATATCATGGTTCTCTCCCCCAGGGAGAAAGAGCTTCTGGTGAAGTTCGTCATCCCGCGAAGGGAGCAGATAAAACAGGCTTTGAGAAATAGTTACCTGCATTCCAGCGCCAACAAGTACGTTTGGCAAAAGCACCTGGTGAAGCATGCGCACACCATCATTGGTCAGATGGTGGCGGAGGTGATGATAGAAAACGAGGTTCCAATTGCGGATTCCGGCAGGGCGAAGGCGCGAGAGCCTTTAAAGAGGGCAGGCGTCCGGGAGGAGACCTCTTTGCCAGGGGAGAAGGCGGTGGAGCCTGGAACAAAGGTAACTACGGAATGCCTTCCAACCGCCGAGGGGCCCGGTACTCAAGAAAAGCCCACTTTTACCCGTGAACCCCTCCAGACGGATACCTCCACCTTGCGCATATCCACAAAAACCCCATCCCATCTTTTTCCCGAAGAGCCGGTGTTAGAATCACCGGAAAGGCTCTACAGGAGAAGGAGCAGAAAAAGAACGGCCCTTTTGATGGCTTCGGGTTTCCTTTTGGGTGTGGCCATCATCATGCTGATTATCGGGCTGGTGGTGCAGAGAAAAGAGGCGGTAAGGGAGCAAGTTTACATGGGGAAGGAGCAGCCATTCCTGTTGGAGATCGCCTCCCCCCAACCCAACCAAATTTTCAATACCTCCAAAATAGGGGTTTCAGGCAGGACGGAGCCGGATTGCGAGGTGGTGATAAGGGTGGAGAACACCGGCGTGGAGATGACTTGCAAGTCGGGTAGGGAGGGCGATTTCTCGGTGGAGGTGGTTCTAGAGGAAGGCAAGAACCTGATCAAGGTGACGGCGAGAAAAGACGAAGTGAGCGTGGATTCCAGCGTATCCTGCCAGTACGAGATGGATTTCGCCACCTACAAGTCATTATGCAGGAGCATAGATTTCGACCTGTTAAACCTTAATCCCGACGCTTACAAAGGGCAGAAGTACACCGCAACCGGTGGGGTGGTTCAGATCGAGGATAAGGAAGGGCTGACCACCATAAGCCTCAACGTTACCAAGGGGAAATACGGTTTCTGGTATGACACCATTCATGTTACTTACAAGGGATCAATCGCAGCCGGCAAAAATTCGGTGATCACCATCTACGGAGAGGTAGTGGGGGCTTTCTCCACGGTTTCTTCCAGCGGTCGCCCCATCGTGATACCCTGGGTGGAGGCGAAATTCGTTGAGGTGGTGAAGTCGTAGAAGTCCACGTATCAGATATCCATACGTCTTTTCGAGTCGCTCCAGTGGATTATTCGGGATTTTTCTCCGGGATTTTCCAAAAAGATTCAAATCGTCGCTTTTGGAGGTCGTTAAATCGTCTTCACCCTAATATTTTTACTGCGCGTAAATTCGTTTTATTGATTGTTACATCCGCAACGGGATCGCGGGACGGGGCGCGGAAAAGCTGCTGAAGGAGATGGAGAAAACGAAAAAATGTGGCGCATGAAATTCAAGCCAATAAAGAAAGAGGGCGGATAAGCGGTGGGTGGGTTTAGAAACCTTTCGATGGAAGAAATCCGCGAGTTGAAGTCGTGAGGATGACAGACGGCTTCTTGTCTTTTTATAGAGGCGGGAGGCGATTCCCAAGGCGAGGAAGAAAGGTGAAAGCAGCAGGAAGAGCGGGGCCTTCAATCGCTTCCAGAAGAGATGGCGTTGGCCAAAGGTCAAGTCACGGTAATTCCTGGCTTCCGGGACAAGTTTTAGGGCTTTACCTAGGATCATCTTTCCCCCTGTCTCCGAGGCTCTTCCCTCCTGTCGCCCAGAGTATGGCGATGAGGTATTTATCAGTGGGATTTCCCCTGCGAACGGACCCCCCTTCGGGTCCCCATTTGCCTTCCATCCGTAGGCGAAGAATCCGTTCCCATATCCCCGGTCACCGGGAGCCGCGTCGACTAACTCCAGTAGTTTGAAAAACCCTTAAATAGCT
>JACVIX010000200.1 GCA_015711725.1 Candidatus Geothermincola primus
ACATAAGGGAGCCAAAAGGGAGATATAAAGGAAAGGCTAGAAATACCGGGTGGAGACATAAGGGAGCCAAAAGGGAGATATAAAGGAAAGGCTAGAAATACCGGGTAAAGACTCGATATTCTCTATTTGAAGTTAGCCCCCTTTTCGCATTTTCGTGGGAAAATTTCGCGTGGGTGAAACCGGGATTTCAATACGCGCCATAATTTAAAAATCCTTCCGCGTGCTCGTCGCTCGGGTTTTCACATCCGGGAAGCGAGGGGAGATCGCCATCACTTGTGTTTTTGCAGGCAAGCGGGAATAGACGGGCTCGAACAACGAGACTTGCTCCTCTAGAACAAACGGGCGTCATCCGGGTGGGATTTATCTGTGTCCGGGCGCAGGGGAACCACCAGCTCGGGAGGGAGAAGTTGCGACATCATACGGGCGTTGCGCACCGCCTGACCTCGGTAGTGATTGTTGAAAATAACATAAGTGTTTTTGGCTCGCCTTCCCATGGAGACGATGTCGGGCACCCATTCGGCAAGCTCCTCATCCGAATACAGATAGTTATAGCGTTCCCAGGATTCTCGGTTCTTATCCCACCAGGTCTGGTAATTTCTCCCGTGGAATCTAACGTAGCCAGTGTCCGTGGTGAGATAGGCGTGGTGCCCGACCAGCCCTTTTAAGCGTGGCTCGTCCACGCAACAGAATGCCATCCCCAGTTCTTGTAGCAGCTCTATGGTCTGGTCGGTTATCCAACCCTCATTGCGGAATTCCACTATGATGGTTTCCTGAGGGAAACGCTCCCTTATCAAGCGCAGGTAGTCCGCGTTTTTTTTCTCATTTTTGAACCCCCAGGCGAACTGAAAGAGTACTCCGGCCAGTTTTCCGTAGTCCTTCAAAGGCTTAAGTATCTCCCCAAAACCCTTGAAGCTCTCCTGGTTATCCGAGAATTGGTGGGTTATCCCCTTGAATGCCTTGATGATGAAGCGGAAATCCGGGGAGGTTCTCTTCACCATGGAGAGAATGCTGCGAGGCGAGGGGAGGGCGTGCCAGGTGCTGTTTATCTCCACCACGGGAAAGCGGGAAGAATAGAACTCCAGCATAAAACGGGACTCGAATTTCTCCGGGTAGAACTCGCCTTTCCAGTCCTTATAAGAGAATCCCGCCGTTCCGATGTAAATCAAATCGATCACTTCTCCCTTTCGCTGGCATCTTAAATCAGCTTTCCACCGCTTCCCGCAGCTTACGCAATATCTTGTTGAGCAGTCGGGAGACGTGCATCTGGGATATATTCAATTCTCGGGCGATCTCCACTTGGGTGAGTCCGTGGAAGAAGCGCATGTAGATGATCTTCTGTTCCCTCTCGTCCAGCCTGTCCATGAGCTTGGAGATGGTTTCCCGGTACTCGGTAAGGGAATATTCGGTGTCCTCCTTTCCCAGGTGGTCTATGAGGGAAAAACCCTTATCCATCCCCAGGTCCTGGGTGAGGTTGTCCAGGCTCACGCAATCGGAGAGGTAGGTGCTCTCCAATACCTCCACCACTTCCTCCTCGCTGATGTGCATGTGCGCGGCGATCTCGCTCAAGGTGGGGGTTCGTTTTAGCTCCTGGGTGAGGTATTCCACCGCGTGGTTTAATTCTATATCTTTCATCTGGAGGCGCCTGGGGATGCGGATGGCCCAGCCCTTGTCCCGAAAGTACCTCTTGATCTCCCCCACGATGGTGGGGGTTGCGTAGGTGGTGAATTCCACTCCCCGGTCCAGGTCGTAGCGATCTATCGCTTTTATCAGACCGATGAAGCCAACCTGAAGCAGGTCCTCATAGGGCTCGCCGCGGTTGGAGAACTTTCTTGCCAGGTATTCCACCAAGTGGATGTGGAGAGAGATGAGTTCGTCGCGGGTCTTTTGGCTGTGGTTGTTGCGTAGTTCGATGAAGAGTTCTCTTACCCTCTCTTTTCTGGCGGGGTGATTGTAATTAGCGCTCAAGATGCCACTCCTCCGCGGATAGATCCACACTTGGATATATCCTTTTCACCTTCCCCGGCCTCCATTGATGATGGGAAAAAGGTTTTGGTCCACTTTCATGTCTTGGCCGGGATCTCCGCCTCAGTCGCGTCGCTATATAACATCTTACCTTGATTTGTTGGTGAAATGGTATACCGTGGCGGGCAAAACGGGAAATTTATTCGTTAATGCACTCGTGGTCTTATAAAAAGTTTGGGGGCAAGCGGACATGCCCTAGCGATTAAACCACATTGATCAAAAACGGGAGGCTTATCCTTCTTGCGCCTGGACGCCTCTTTTAAGGGAATTTATCCGTTCTTATCGTCGTGGTTTTATGAAAGTTCGGGTATGAAAGTTGGGGGGCGAGCGGACATTGCCAGGGTAATTAAGCCATGGTTGTCAAAAAAGGTGAAACTCATCCTTCTTGCGCCTGGACGCCTCTTTTAAGGGAATTTATCAGTTCTTGCGCGCGTGGTCTCATAAAAGTCGGGGATAAGCGGACATTGCCAGGGTAATTAAGCCACGGTTATTAAAAACGGGAGGCTTAACCTTCTTGCGCCTGGACGCCTCTTTTCGATTTAACCAGGGATATCCTGCAGTGTTCGCCCTGATGGTCGATGTCCAATTTGTCGACCACCGCTTCCATGATCAGGCGGCTCAAGGAGTTGGAGATGCCCCTTCCTTCGGAGTATTTCTCGGCGATGGAGGAGAGAATCTCGATCTCCATGCTCTGCCCGTCAATATAGATCTTTACCTCCACGTCGCTTGCCGCGGGCGAGTGCAGCAGCGCGTGGTTGCAGGCCTCGTCCACCGCTATTCTTAAGTCTTCCACCTCCTCCAGGGTGAAGTCCAGGCGGCTGGCGATCATGAAGGCGGCCACCCTTACTATCTGAGGCAGCAGGGAAAGGGGCGGGGATTTCAGCCGAATCATTTCCCTCTCGTTTTCCGTCAAGTTTATCTCACTCCCATCTCCTCTTATCACTCTAGTATCATTCCCTTTGAGGTGAAATTTAAAACGCTGTATTTTTAATTAAATTAAACTTGAATGTCTCCTCGTGAATGGGGGCGAGGAAAGCTGCGCGCGATAGAAGCGACTCGAATATATCGGGATAAGGCCATGTTCCGCTTGGGGGACGACTTAAGATGCCAATGGAGAAGGTCAAGAACGGACAATCGAGGATGGGATGGGTTAAAAAAAGATATTTATAATGTGTAAAAAATTTTGAAGAAGCGTCGCCTGGGACATCTCTTAATTCCTCCTCTCAAGATTATGCTTGTTTCGCTCTTATGCTCGTTATAATCTTTGCCGCGGCGATTCCTTCTGGTTTGAATTGCCCGGTGAATTATATTAAAATTTTCTTTACCGACGGCGTGGAGTAAGGCATCTATTCTGGGAGATGACTTCACGCGATAAGGAAAGGCAAGAAATGGGCGAAGGTAAGTTGTTCCGGTACGGATTTATGGATTTGAGGAAGGAATCCCATGAATCTCAAGGTTAAGAAGAAAGAGAAGGAGCGGGCGGGAATAATAGAGCTCAGCGGCGAGGTGGATCTCCACACCGCCCCAGTTTTTAAAGAGGCGCTTTATGAGCTGGTGGAGTCGGGCAGGGAGGAGATCATCGTGGACCTGGAGGGTTTGGAGTTCATGGACAGTTCCGGTTTGGGGGTGCTGCTGGGCGCGCTACGCAGGATCAGGACTAGTGGGGGAAATCTAAGTTTGGTTTGCACGCGAGAGAACATTCTGAAGATCTTCGAAGTGACGGGCCTGGACAAGGTCTTCGCCATCTACAGCAGCGTGGACGAATGCAATATAGAGTAGAAAAGAATTATTGAGCAAGGATGGACGGCAGTTTATCCGTAAGGAGAATCAATTTTAAAGAAAAATTTAACTCTCTTGTGGGTAAATTGATTATAATGAAGCCCGATTATTTAACGAAGAAATTTTAGCGTTTTATTATAACTTTTTCGCATAACTGATATACTTTTATTGTGTTTTATTTTCGGGGGAGTACCCGAGTGGCCAAAGGGGACGGACTGTAAATCCGTTGGCGCAGCCTTCGCAGGTTCGAACCCTGCCTCCCCCACCAGCGAAGAAGCGGG
>JACVIX010000201.1 GCA_015711725.1 Candidatus Geothermincola primus
TCAAATCCCGGGTGATGCTATGAGTCGCTTCGGTATAGGGAGCTAGAAAACTGATATTTTCGAAGAGATAGGTTCTCTTAGAGAAGCTTCATCCGCTCCCCAAACGCTTGCATAAAACCGTTTATCTCAGTATGTCAAATCCCGGGTGATGCTATGAGTCGCTTCGGTATAGGGAGCTAGAAAACTGATATTTTCGAAGAGATAGGTCCTCTGGATGTTTCGAATGGTGAAAGATATGGAGACCACATGCCCGCTGGTGTCCCGGATATAAGCCACCTCTCCTACCAGCCTAGCTCCCCTGTCCTCTACCTCCTTGCGGATGGCGGCGTCGGTTGCCTCGAAATTTCCCCGGGAATCGCGAAATTTATTGATTCCTATGTCCATTGCGTCGTTGGCGATGGAGCGGACTTTAAAGTAGTTCCATAAAATGGGTCCCGCTTGACTTATGACCAAACCTATAACCAGGCCGGCAAGCGCCAGCTTCAGGACCAGGCTCCAAACCGAGCCTCGCTCGTCCGCAAGGATATATTTAAGCGATTTTTTCGATTCGTACACCGCCAATTTACTGACTACCTCCGGCCGCCTCGTTTTTACGACAGCACTTAATTTTGCTTTATTTACATTATATTACTAATTTCGACGCGGGAGAACAAATACCTTAAGCACACCTTCCTTAATGAAGTACGCTTGGGGAGAGAACCGGAGGCTTTTTGGAAAGCGCCTGGTGCTGAGGAATCACTTTACCTATCTTTTCTTAGAGAGATATAGCGGGAGAGCATAGACCCTAGGATTTTCAATTCCTCAACCCTGAGGGCATTCGCGGCGATGATGTAGGTCGTGGCTCCTAAGAGGAGGGGAAGTGCCACTTTCAGCAAGTCCACGTGGAAGCTAGTTTGGGCGTAGACCCCGTTCAACAGATAGTTGCTCCCGTAGATCACCAAGGCCATGGCTGCGGAGGCGAGCGACACTCGGAAGAAAGTGATTATTATAGACAAGCCACCTATCCTTTTCAAACGCGCCCTCAGCACCGATCCATCCACGCTCATGGCAAACAGATAGGAGACGGTGAAACCCAAGGCGAGACCCTTCACCCCCAGCGATTTGAAGAGAAAATAATTGGCGGTGACGTTAACCCCCACCACGAAACAATTGATGATCATGGGCGTCCGGGTATCCTGCATAGAGTAAAAGGCTTTGGTCAGGAGCATATCCACGGAATAGGGCACCAAGCCAAGTGCGAAGAAGAAGAGCACCTGTGAGAGGAGCGCGGTGTCACCCGCTTTGAAGAAACCATGCTGCAGAAGCAGGGTGATTATCTGGCGGTTGAGCATAAGATAGATGACCGCGCAAGGCATGATAACCACCAAGGTAGAGCTTATGCCTGCGGAAAGCGTTTCTCGGAATCTACCCCTGGATTTTGCCACCGCCTGTTCACTCAGGGTCGGAAAAAGAGCGGTTATGATGGAGACGGCGAATATTCCGTAGGGAAGTTGAAAGAACATCTGGGCGTACTGGTAAGAGGGAACCCCCCCATCCTCCTGTATGGCTAGAGCGAAAACGAACCAGGTGCTCATCTGCCAAAGCAGGATATACCCGAACAGCGGAAGGGAGAGTCTACCGATCTTTCTCAGGGCGGGATGACGCGGATCGAAGACGAAGCGAGGCCTCAACCCTAGTTTGCGCAGCTTGGGTATCTGGACTAACGCCTGGGCCACCACTCCCAGAGTGGTCCCACACGCTAAAACCACAATATGTAAATTATTGTCCCTGGGTCCAGGAAGCAGGGCATATATTATCACGGTGAAGATAACCACTAGATTGTTGAAAATAGG
Source organism: Candidatus Geothermincola primus (assembly GCA_015711725.1). Lineage (GTDB taxonomy): Bacteria > Actinomycetota > Geothermincolia > Geothermincolales > Geothermincolaceae > Geothermincola > Geothermincola primus. Next base: position 1,833 of record JACVIX010000201.1, read on the forward strand.
AGCGAAAGCGGGAATGGTGAAGTGACCGTGGGAGTTGAGCAGGCCGGTGAAGATTGCTGACAGTCCATAAAAAATTATTTGGGGCAGAAAAAAGCGCAGCAGGAACGAGGCTTGTTGGCGGATAATGGCGGTGCTGGTGTCCCCTGAGGAGTAAGAACCGAAGAGGGTCATCAGGCGAATAATCAACGGGCTGATGATAATTCCCGCCACGGTTACCAACGTAAGTAGCACCACCGCTATGGTGGTTGCCGAGTTGGCCACGTGATAGGCTTCCTCCCTGGACTTGGTGGTCAGATATTCCACGAAGACGGGAATGAAGAGCGAGGCGATGATGCCTCCGATAACCAAATCGAAGATCATGTTGGGCATCGAGTTGGCCAAATTGTAAGTGCTGGGCAGGTTGGTCTTCCCGTATTTTAGGGTGAGCCCAAGCACATAGGCGAGGCCGGCATATCTTAAAAAACCGGTAAAACGGCTCAAGGCTGTGCCCAGGGCCATTATGGAGGCGTGACGGGCGTGGGTGGTCGCATCCACCTGAAGATCGACCCTTTCGGGTTCGGGAACCTCCAAGCCGTCACCTCCGTTCATGCTTCCCTCTTCTTCCCCAGGTGCGCATCTTATGCAGGGTTATTCCTAGGAGCAGAAGGCCAATAATAATTGAGAGCAAGATGAGAGCGAGAGTGTTTATGCTGGAGGTTCTCAAGTTTACGCTGGATTTGCATAGCTGAAGGGACTCGCTCATAATGATTATATCCAGGAGGTAGCTACCGGGCCTTCTGGTGTTCACTGCGAACTTAAAGCGGTTTTCCATAGGGTTGATGACCACCTCGCGGATGTTACCATCTGGGAAGTTCACCGAGGTGTCGCTTACGCTGATGATGGCTTTAACCGGGTAATCGTTGCTATTGGAAACCACTATATCCAGCTCCCCCCGGTTGCCGCTCAAAGTCACGGTACCCTTCTCCTGTATCTGAATCTTAAGGATATCCGCCTCCACCAGTCGGGATACGCTTTCCAAGTACTGGCTTCTTGTCTCGGCGAGTGCTTCTTCCAGCAGGTCCAGGTTTTCCCCGGTGAGCACGGCTTCGAGCAGCTCGTCTCTTAAGGGGTTGTTCTCGAAGAGCGCCTCCCGGTAGGAGATGGCCAGAGCCCGTAACTTTTCCAGTTGCGAAAAAGAAAGAGGTAAGACGGTGTCATCTGGAGACGCGCAAGGGATGATTTCTTGACCGGGAAGAATGGCAGCGCGGGCTTCATCGAGGGAAACGGTCTTGGCGAAGGGTATTTTGCCTAAAATTTCGTAGATCTTTCTCAAGGAGTTTTGGTCTGGCTTGAAGTTTTCGGGGAAAACCAGCAAGTATAAGGCGGGTATGGTCCCCTTTTCCGATTGGATGAGGGCTATGGATGACACTAGATAGTCGAGGAAATCGCAGAGCGAGTTACTTTCGACTGCTGAGGACAGGCGGGTATAGGCTTGATCATCTAATATGAAAGCGTCTATATATCCCTGGTCTAGTGCGGAGAGCCGGATGGGACGGTAAGAACCTTCTTTGAGAACCTTATTTCCCTGTGGCGTTCTGGACAGCGCTGACTTGGAAATAAAAGTATAGGAAACTTTATTCTTCTTGAGATAATTGGCGATTTTTTCGTCTAAGTCGAAGCCTGGAGGCAGGAATCCAGTGTCTACTGTTGCTGTCTCTGTTCCGTAGGGCTTGTTGAGCCCCAGATCTATCTGTTTTTCCAGGTCCACCCACCACCCCATAGTGGAGAGGTGTTCCAGGTCGGCGTAGGAATAGGTGGTGTGGAGTGCGGAGAGGCTTCCTTCCTTGATCAATTGGCGATACGCATCTAAAAGCTCATTGGCTCCTTGAATCTGTTCTTCAGTGGGGAAGGCCCCTTCTTCTTCTGCAGGCTGGCTTTTGGCTAGCACTTCCAAATCCTCGAAGTTGCGCATCGGAATCGCCAGAGCGCTCTTGATATGGGGGTAATCCTCCATGGTTCGGAGCAAAGCGTGCAGAAATCCCTCATCGTCTCGATTATTACGGCAAGCTTCGGCCAATAGGGAAGAGAGGGGCTGGCCTTCGGCATCGTAAGAGGGTGGATAGTGCACGTTCCATAGTGGGGCGATATTTATAGGGTTTCCCGTTAGGGATTTATGAATCACCAGAAAACACCTTTTCTCCCCGAGGAACTGGTCACTCCGGTTCGCTGACACGATGTAGGGATAGACTCCGCTTTCCAAACC
>JACVIX010000202.1 GCA_015711725.1 Candidatus Geothermincola primus
TCTCCATATGAAGGCTTTGACCTTTGAGTACAGTATTCCCCGTTATCTAATCACCAGCGCTCTCTCAAGAAGATGGCCTTCCGTACTCTTTACCGGTTGGGCTCCTGTCCAGGTTCGGGAGGTACCTGAGCCACAGCTTCCCGCAGATGACTGGGTAAAGGTCCGTCCACGTATGGCGGGACTGTGTGGCAGTGATATAAGCATGATAAGATGTCGCGAAAGCCTCACCCTCCAGCCTTTCGCCTCATTCCCCTTCGTGCTCGGTCACGAAGTGTGCGGAGAGATCTCGGAGATGGGAGGCGCAGTGGAGGGATTTCAAGTAGGGGAAAGGGTGGCGGTCATGCCTATTCTCTCCTGCAGAGAGAGGGGCATCCATCCCCCCTGTCGCCTCTGTTCACAAGGTAGGCTGCAGCTGTGCGAGAACTTCACTGAAGGTAGGTTTTCCCCAGGCATGTTCGCGGGATCCAACGCGGACGTGCCTGGTTCCATCAGCGAGATGACCATGGCTCCCTTCTATGATTTGGTCAAAGTCCCCCAGGCACTGAGCGATGAGGACGTGGTCATGGTGGAGCCCTTGGCTACGTGCCTGCACATGGTTATCGCCAACGACATCCACCCCGGGGAGACCCTTCTGGTGTACGGATGTGGGGTCATGGGGCTGTGCACCATAGCCGCTTTGCGCGCTCTGTACCCCCGCAACCGCCTATTGGCGGTGGAACCGGACCCCTTTCACAGTCAGTTGGCGCTTGATTTGGGGGCGGAGCGGGTTATCTCGCCTGACGGAAAGAAATTCTACCGTGATATATCCGAGATCACAGGAGCGAAGATGCACACCCCCATGATGACCAAACCGCTTTTGATAGGCGGGCCTAACCGTGTCTTCGATACGGTGGGGAACACGGAGACTATCGACTCTTCGCTGCGTATACTGGCCAACGGAGGAACCTACAACTTGCTGGGTATCGCACCGATAAAGAGGATTGACTGGACCCCGGTATGGTTAAAGGAGCTCACCATCAAGGGTATTTATGGTTCCCAGATGGAACATTGGCAGGGAAGGGAAATCACCGACTTCGAGATAGCCATCCAGCTGATGGAGGAGGGTAGAGTAAAGCTCGGCCATCTGGTTACCCATCGGTTCCCCCTGGACCAGTATCGCCAGGCGCTGGAAGTAGCCTTGAATAAGGGAAAATACCACGCGGTAAAGATCGTTTTCACGCCAACATCCCAGTGATGGAAAGCGCCGTGAAAAGATAACCTTCTCAACCATTTATATTGAGGAAAAGATTCGCGTCGGAAGACCGGGACGACAATTTTGTCTCGAAAGCCTCGAGGTAAGTTAGGAAATAGATCCTTTCAAGATTCGGATTCGCGGCCATTCGGCATAAGCTTATGAATCCATACATTTGAATGGGATAAAGGTAACTTGTATTAAATATGACTTAAGACTATGAGGTAATTTAGGGTCGCGAGTGGTAAATGTGTCGCATGGGAAAATTATTATAATTTCATTACCCATTCTTTTATGGAAATATTGAATGCGCATTATTTGTATCTTATATTTCCAAGCGATTCCTTAGAAAATAAAAGGGTAATTGTCTTTGACGTACTGAAAATGTTACTATATGTAAAATAATTATGCGAAGATCGGGCGTCGAAAACCTTTTTGTTTGACGGTTTATCTTTTAAATCATGGAAATATCAATCCGTTGGCAGTGATGTCTTGGTATCTTTAAAATCTTCGCTGAAGAGTGTGTCTGGAGAAGAATTCCCAGATGGCCTCACTGGCGTCGAAGTCCCGGCAGGTCTTCCCAATCACCCTTTCACCCAGGTACTGCAGGCCCCCAGGCCAGGTGTGGCCTCCCCCTTCCACCACCAGAAGTATCACATCAGTGTTGTCACGACCTCCACCATAAAGCTCTCGCCGTACCCGAGTACCGTCGTTGGGGCTATGGTCAGGGAGATAGCTCACCTCCGGGCTGGGAGAACAGCCATTCACCCGCACCCAGAATGATACAGTAGCGGCTTCGGAGAGGACCCAACCGCGAGAGCGTCCCGGCGCCTTTATCTCCCCGCCATTCCAAGGCACCAGTGGGTCCTCCGTGCCCATGATGATCATTATGGGGATCGGCTTGGGGTGTGAGCAGGTCTTTGAAAGATTCTCTCCTAGCAGAGCCGCAACCGGGGCGACAGCGGCTATTCTATCGGATAGATGGCAGGCCAGTCGGTAAGAGAACATACCCCCATTGGAGATTCCAGTGGAGTAAATTCTGTTCTCATCTATGCGGTATTCCCCCTTTAATTTATCTATCAAAGCGGAGACAAAACCCAAATCATCTACTTCTGGATTTATCTCTGGCCTGCCATCGTTCCAGTTGTTGTTCAACCCATCGGGGTAAACCACGATAAAGCCGTTCTTATCAGCGATGCGATTGAGGTGGGTGAGCCTCTCCATTCCTTGGCCATCCCCTCCGCCGCCATGAAAGGCGAAAAGCAGTGGATAGGAGATGGTTCCGTCATAGCCGTAGGGAAGATGGAGGAGGTATGTGCGGGTAAACCCCTGATGTTCCAGGAAGCCGGATATATCTCCAACTGCTAAATCCGTTTCCTTAGCCCCTTCGCTCGTCTTTCGACCGCATGAAACGCACATAAAGATGGCCGCCACCAGAATCAGAATTAAGAGAAAGGTAAATTTATTTCTGGACATTCCATTCCCCCGTTAACGGGATAAATTATTTTCCCATCGATTTATCCGTCTTTTTGCCTCTTACGTTCTTTGAGAGCGGGACTCCGATCGCTATTTTTATGGTATCAATGCTACCTGCCTAACTACCTGACATTATTTCTTATCTTCGAATATTATTCCTCTATGAGGGCGACCGCCCTGATCCATCCTGCGCTGGCACCCTTCACCTTTATGGGAAAGCAAAAAAATGTAAAGCCGTACGGAGGCAGTTGGTCCAGATTGGTGAGTTTTTCGATATGGCAATAACCCCTCTCGATGCTGGCAAAGTGCCCTTCCCAAATGATGGAGGCGTCTTTTGTTTCCTGATACTCCTTGGCGATGAGGGGAAGAGGACGATCCCAACTCCAAGCGTCGGTTCCGGTTACGTGTACTCCCCTCTCCGTCAGATAAAGGGTAGCTTCCCTGCCCATGCCACAGCCCTTGACGAGGTACTCTGGCTTTCCCCAGAACTTGTCCGCTCCGGTCATCACCAACACGATGTCGCCCTCTTTTAACTCATAATCCATCTTGTTAAACGCTTCTTCCATGTCCTTGGCGGATACTAGGTAACCGTCGGGGAAGTGGCGGAAGTCCAGCACCACCCCTGGTCCCATACACCATTCCAGGGGGATTTGGTCGATAGTCAGCGAGGGTTTTCCTTTATCCATAGTGGGATGGTAGTGCCAGGGAGCATCCAGATGAGTGCCCGAGTGGGTGGAGAGGGTGACGAATTCCACCGCCCATCCCACGCCGCCGGGCAAGTCTTTCTCCGGATCGATGCCGGGAAAGAACTCCACCATGGATGGAGCGCCGGCTTTATGGTCGATGTACATAATCTTGGGAATCATCAAAGGTGGGTCAGAAGGAAGGTCATTCTCGATGCTTATGCTCAAGTCAATAAATCGTCTGGCCATAGGCTACCTCCTTCGAGAATCTTTTTTGGCATCGTGGTTTTTTGTCTTCACGCTAACCGAGAAAGGACATACTTAAATATTGGCACCTCATCAGTATGATGGCAAGGAAAGTATGGCCTTTCCCGGAAAAGACATTGGTTGCATAAGAAACCCTCGATGCGGGTTGAAGAAATGTCGGGTTTGAGCGATCGACCGAGCAATAAAGACGA
>JACVIX010000203.1 GCA_015711725.1 Candidatus Geothermincola primus
TCACTTCCTGGGGGACCTCGCAGGATTCATCCGCCTCCCGCATCAGGGGGTCCATCTGTTCGCGAGCGAAGGAGGCGCAGGTCTCCTGTACCATGCGTTGCTCCTCGCTCAATTCGAAAGATACCATTTCTCCCTCCTTTTTTCCGAAAATACGGCTATTCCCACGGACGCGAAAGCTCCATTAGCTCGGAATTTAAAAACAGCCATAACTTATCGACTTATCGGTCAATTCCTGTTCAGTCTTCTCTATCACCAGTTTAACCACAATTTGATCGAAAAGAAAATCCAAATTCCCCATTTACAATAAGTCAATTTCCCAGAAGCTAATCTCTCAATCGCTTGAGGTGATTTGACCGGCTATAGTTAGCATGCTAAATCCCAAACGTTACTCCACTTAGTTGAGCTCTTCCATCAAAAAAGTATTGATTTTGGAATGATAGAATTCAGCATTAATTCTATCATGCTTTATTATTTTTCCCCTTCTTCGAGGTAAAATCACGACTGTACCGAAGAATGAGTCTTTGCTATCTATAAGTTCTTTCCAAGGGTGACTTCCGGTATTCCTCCTTTAATATCATGTCTTTATCATTTGACGTTTTGGCAAAAGTCTATCATTGTCTCCCAGGGAAGGCTTCTACGTATTGCTTCTCCTTGCTCTCCCGAATCAATCGTTCCCTCAATTCCTTTTTCATTACCTTAAGGGTCATGGTAAGGGGAAGTTCATCCACAACCTCCACGCGCCGCGGCGCTTTATAAGCGGCGATATTCTCTCTGCACCAGGCGAGAAGCTCTTCCGGCGACACCATCTCACCCTCTTTTAACTTAACGAAAGCCACCGGAATTTCCCCTTTCTCCGGATGGGGAGCCCCCACCAGGGCGGCCTCGAACACCTTGGGATGGGTTAGGATCTTCTCTTCCACCTCCCGACTGAAGATAGAGTACCCACCGCATTTGATTACGTCTTTCTCGCGATCAACGAAGTATATATAACCCAACCGATCCTTCCTTCCCATATCCCCGGTACGCATCCAACCCCTGACGAAGGTTCTGTGATTGGCCTCAGGGTTGTTCCAATATCCTTTCATCACGCTGGTCCCTTTGACCACGATCTCTCCCACTTCTCCCCGTTTCACGAAATTTCCCTCCTCATCCATGATGCGCACTTTTATTCCGGGGATGGGGATGCCAATGGATCCCGGTTTACGTATAAAAGGAAGGTTAACCGAGATAAGCGATGAGGTCTCCACCATTCCGTAACCTTCGATAAAACGTCCGGATATAGCCTCGAACTCCCTGATCTGCTCAACAGGCATTGCATCTGAACCACTGATCCATAGTCGAATGGAAGAGAGGTCATACTTCTCCGGGTTGGCTTTGAGCATCATGTTATACATGGCGGGAACGCCCACGAAGATGGTGGCGCGATATTTCTCTATGTTTTCCAGAACTTTGTGGGGATCGAAGAAACGCATCAGATATCCGGAAGCTCCACTTACCACCCCAGCCATGAGCAAAGTGACAAATCCGAAGATATGCGCCAGGGGAAGCACCGCGATGGCCATATCTCTGCGGCTTACCCGCAGGAGGCGCACGGAACGGCGAACCGGCACCAGAAGGCTACGGGCGGTGAGCATGGCTCCTTTGGGACGACCGGTGGTGCCGGAGGTATAAAAAATCCCCGCCACCTCATCTGGATGAATATCAACGCTTTCGAACCGCCCCGAAGAACCCTCCACCAGATCATCGATAGCGATGAATCCCTTCGGCACATCATTCCTGGGGCCGGTTAGAATCCAGTTTTCGATCCCCGGAAGCTTTCCCCGATCGCCGATGTTGGAGCAGAAGAGTTCCTTCTCGGTGACAATTGTTCTCGCGCCGCAATCATTGATGGCATAGGCCAGCTCATCCGCCTTGAGCATGTAGTTGAAGGGAACCATCACCGCGCCCAGCTTACCCGCGGCGGCGCAGAAAAAACCGAATTCCGGAATGTTGGTGAGGACCAGAGCAATCCGGTCCCCTTGACGCACTCCCAGATGATCGCGCAAAGCCGCGGCTAGAGTGTCCACCACCCTAACGGTGTCGGCGAAGGTGAAGGCATCGCCCTCGACGAACTCATAGCGCAGCGGCGTGTCCGTGCGCACGAAGATCTTGTCCCCATGCTTCTGCACCGCCTGGTCCATTACCTTAGCCAGGCTTATCCAAGAGCCGCTCATTTTTATTGCTTCCTCGAGCCTCTAGCTCATCAGGCTGCTCAGCGACATGGCGAAGGGCATATCCCCCTCTATCTTCAGCTTTCCGGACATAAACAGGGTGGGCCCCGCCACCTCTCCACGGGAGAGCTTAATCCAGTCCTCCGCCGCAATGCGGAAGTTTACCGCAGGTTTCTCCGCCCCGTTGAAGACTACCTTCAACTTAGTCTCAGTGCCGTCCTCCAAGGTAAGTTCCAAACCAAGGGTTCCTTGGATTTCCACGATCTTGTCGTAGCGGCTGCGGTTGGCAAGTTCGCCCATATCGGTGAAGTTGTCCAGCAACCCCTCGATCTTCCCGGTTACCGCCCCCCTCCAGAGGTCTTCGCTCAACTCCAGTCTCAAGGTGGGGCTCTCCACCGCACCCTCCATTACCTCTAAGTCTTTGGCGTCTTTAATCACCAGGCTGTAGGTCTGAGTACCGCCGTCGACGATGTCGAACTGCACCGTGAAGGTAGTGCCCTCCATCCCAGTGATGGCTACGCCTCCCAGCGCGTCCTTGAAAATCTGGGGAACGATCTCCTGGAAATATTCCTTCACGCTGATATCGTCCCTTATCTCCATCTCCATGACCTCCTTTCCTTTTCTCACAGCCGAGATATAATACTGACGTGTCAGTATTATATCAAATGAAATCATTAAGTCAATAGACGGGATGAGCGTCCGCCCCAAATACTAAAATGGGGTATGTCATGGAGTTAGGCTCCAAGACCGTAAAGGAAATAATACTTTCGGAGGGTATTGGCCTAGTGGGTTTCGCCGACGCCCGCTACCTTATATTGGCTTCCCCGCCCAGACCGGCGACCGATCCCATGCCCACCGCCGGAACGATGATCGTCATGGCGGTGGCGAACAGCTTGGGGCAGTCTATTCGCCTAGTCTCGCCATGTGGACGCATGATAAGACGCAGACCTCTCGCCTGCTAGATGAGGTAGCGGAAAAAATAGGGATTCCGCTGGAAAAGGATGGGCTACTTTCCCTCCCCATCTCGGCATAAAACCAGTGTAGGTATGCTAAAGAAGGAGGATTACCTCACCGTTCTTAATGCGGTACGTCCGAGCATTAAACCAGTGGAGGTATGCTAAAAAGAGGCCTCCACCGGAAAAATTAAGGTATTCCGGGACGGCGTGCCAGCTATCGTTTAGAGATGTGGCGTTAATCTGCCGGATAGCAGAGAAAATCCTCTCATGTCAGTTGCTTGCCGAGGAATTCGGGCCTCACCAAAGGCTGGGCGCGGTTATCACCGAAGATTATCTAAGACTTGGGACCCTCGGAGAGAGATGAACCTATACGCCTCCTGAAAAAGCTGTTCGATGGCTCGCCCAGTGGGAGCTTTGAAAGATGGGCGATGCGGAGTTGAAATATGCTTCGCTTGCTGGTTTCTAGGCATAGAAAGAACGGTACCCACGCGCTCGAGGGAATAGCCAATCTTTATAAAGAAAGAACGGTACCCACGCGCTCGAGGGGATAGCCAATCTTTATAAAGAAAGAACGGTACCCACGCGCTCGAGGGAATAGCCAATCTTTATAAAGAAAGAACGGTACCCACGCGCTCGAGGGGATAGCCAATAATTAAAAAAAAGCTGCTAAAACAAATC
>JACVIX010000204.1 GCA_015711725.1 Candidatus Geothermincola primus
CTGAGGTAGCCGGAGATTAATAAAGTACGCTCTGCACGCTTTTGAGGTAAAAGATTTCAAAGGTTTCACCCATTTCCGCCCACCCGCGTCACTCGGCATACCCGCAATCGGTTCTGATTTTCTGAGGTAGCCGGAGAACAATAAAGTACGCTCTGCACGCTTTTGAGGTAAAAGTATTCGCTCATCTCCAGACGGTGCCGCCGGCTAGCATGAAACTGTCAATCCCTGAAGGGAGAAGCGAGCCTCTCCGTCTTTTCCAGGTCTTTTCCGTTTCCGAAGTCCGCGGTGCTCAAGATGCCCGCCGTTTTTCCCTCGATGAAGTCCTCCACCATCTGACGGGCGGTCTCGTCGGAATACTGAACGGGTGGGGATTTCATGAAATAAGCGGAGGGTCCCAATAGCGCTCCCGATATACCCCGGTCCATAGCCAGTTTACAACAGCGGATGGCGTCTATGACTATCCCCGCTGAATTGGGAGAATCCCATACCTCCAGTTTGAACTCGATATTGATGGGGATATCCCCGAACTCACGTCCCTCCAAACGTATATATGCCCATTTACGGTCGTTGAGCCAGGGCACGTAATCGCTGGGTCCTATATGCACGTCGTTCTTGTCTATGGAATGGTTGAGCTGGGATATCACCGCGTCCGTCTTAGAGATCTTTTTGGACTCCAGGCGCTCCCTTTCCAACATATTCATGAAGTCCATGTTCCCGCCGATGTTGAGCTGGGAAGTACGGTCAAGCACCACTCCGCGGTCGTTGAAGAGTTTGGCCAATACCCGGTGCACAATGGTTGCCCCCACCTGCGATTTGATATCGTCTCCAATGATAGGGAGGCCGTATCTGTGGAACTTGCCCTGCCAGAGCTCCTCTTTGGCGATAAAAACCGGTATGCAGTTTACAACCCCACAGCCCGCCTTTAATGCCTCCTCCACATAAAAGCGGGTTGCCCTCTCGCTTCCCACCGGGAGGTAATTCACCAGTATGTCGGCTTCGTGACGAATCAGGGTCTCCGCGACGTTCACCGGGTCTGCAGGATATTCCTCTACCACTTCTCGGTAGAATTTTCCCAGACCGTCCAGAGTGGGACCCCTGTATATGGGGGAATCGAGATAAGGAACTTCGCTGAATTTCACAGTGTTGTTTTTGCCGCAGAAGATTCCCTCAGAGATATCCTTGCCCACTTTGGTGGAGTCTACGTCGAAAGCGCAGACGAAATCTATGTCTCTGATGTGATAAGGGCCCACGTTAACGTGCATCAGGCCTGGGATCAAATCACCCTCTTGGGCGTTCTGGTAGTACTGAACGCCTTGGACCAGGGCTGAAGCGCAGTTACCCACGCCCACAATGGCTACTTTTATCTTACTCATGTATGAAACCTCCCAACTTTCAGGACTCGCTTTTAATGCTAGCTCGATAGTTCCTGATGAATGTTCCTCTGAGAAATAGTTAGATCCGTTTTTTGGACTTACAACTTTTGATGTCTGTTTATCTATCAATATCTGTAAAACGTAAAGTCATCGATTCCAAGGTAGTGTCTATATATGAACTCGCTCAGCGCGTAATATCCTTGAAAGTTTAACCTAAACGTTTGTGGCGGAGACCTTTCCCTCGGCCTCCTCCGCGTTCAGTCCGAATTTATCCACCTCCTTCCTGCTCTTCCTCTTCCTCTTTCTCTCCGTCATCTTTTGTTCCAAGTTGATTTGTTGCCTTTCCCTCTCTATTAATTCGTTCAGCCAGGAAATATCCGCTTCCGCGATCTCGATGCGATGGCGGAAGAGTCCCGCTCGATAGGCGTCGGCGTCTTTATCCTTGCTGGATTTCTTCAATCTTCTCATCTCGTTAAGTTTTTCCTGGAGGTAAGCGCGCCTTCTCTCCAGGGTCCAAAGGCGAGCCTCCGGTTCCATGTAGCGGAAGAAGGCCATGCGTAAGTTGAACTTTTCCGCGTCGGCGATCTCCGCGCTGGTCCCCGGTTCGCTGATCATCTTCTCGAACAGCTCGTTGCCCTTTTTGGTTATGCGGTAAACATAACGGTTACGGGTCTTTTCCTTTACGGTGTAAGCTTTCTCTATGGCGTCGTTCGCTTCCAACCTTTTCAGAGCGGGGTAAAGGGAGCCAAAGCTTATCTGCCAGAAGTGACCGAGCATGGTGGAGAGCCTTTTCTTCAACTCGTATCCATGCATGGGCCTTTCTTTCAGCGCTCCCAAGATAGCCAGCTCAATCAAATTTGACCTTACCTCCTCTTGCAATTTTATGTTACAATTTCACCGCTTGCCGCGTGAGATTTAATATATCATATAAATATATCATATTAATATATCAAATCGATATATTCATGATAAGTTTATTGGGAAACGCCTTTCTTGTCAAGCCCGCCCGCGCATTGACTCATAATAATCCACTCCAAGCGGATTGGTCGCCTCAAAATGGGAATATACTACAAACGGGGTAAAGGAGGACTCCTCGGGGCGTCTTGGGACATGCATAGACCGAGGGGGCGATGCATTTGAGATTGTGCTCATGGCAGGAAGAAGGGCGACACAAAGGGGGGCCAAGCGCTCAATAAAGCCTCCAAGTTCCTTTCCGCTGAAGGGCCAAAATCGCTTCCATGCGGCCCTGGCCTCAGGCGGAGGTAATCTCTTTTGAGGGCTTTTTGGTCCGCAGAGGCCTCAAAAGCCCTTCTCACAAGTAGATCTATGGCTTCCGAGGAAGAAGGGGTCCTGGCCAAGTCATGGGCAGCCCCTTAACTCCCCCTGCGGAAGGAGGCCAAAGGAAACCCTAATAAAGGCTAGCGTTTCCTTAGATCAGATAAGGCGAGCGAGAAACATATATTTCGAATAGATTTTTTCGGGTCGTCGCATGGGCTTTCGAGCGGATTTTTTGACGCAACGGGAGTGGAATTTTTAGCTTTCTATTAAAGCCCATTTTCGGTGATGTCTTTAACATCTGCCCAATAGGTGCGAAAAAAATCGCCGTAAGATTGAAGATGTGGGAGTTGAGATGCTCATCGTTCCCACAGATTGTTATAAGTAAGTTGGTTAGCTTCAAACCGAGCATTAGGGATATGATTACCCCGGATGTAGAGGGAAGGATGAATAAGACAGTTTCTAATTATAGGTGGATGGGGCAGTTTGAATTGTGGGTCGATGTCGAATAGAATAAATTGAATGGTGGTGGAAGCTCCTTGAGGGGGAAGAGAGCATGAAACCTTTTCAAGTGGCTCCAGGAGTGTACCAAGTGGGAGGACCCGATCTCACCTCTGGTAACGATTGCTGCGTATATCTTGTGGACCACGGGTATCCAGTGCTGATTGACGCGGGGGCGGGGACTAATGTCAAAGCGTTGTTGGATAACATCTTGGAGGTGGGTTATGACCCCGCCGCCCTTCAAGGGGTTATCCTCACCCATTGCCATATCGATCACGTGGGGGGAGCGTCCTATTTCCTAGAGAAGCTGGGGATCCCTCTTATCATGCACGAATTAGATGCCCCGGTTATAGAGCAGGGGGACAACCTCCGTTCTGCGGCGAATTTCTACGGTCTCGACTTAAAACCACTTAAAATCGGGAAAAAGTTGGCTGGCGAGGAAGGCGTATTTTCGGAAGGATACACCCCGCTATACTGGTTGCATACCCCAGGGCATACCCCCGGATCCATCTCCTTGTGGCTAGATACAGGTCTGCACAAGGTTCTTTTCGCCCAGGACGTGCACGGCCCCTTCTACGACGTTTTTAGGTCGAATCTCGATGACTGGGCATCCTCCATGCGAAAGCTCATCGAGCTGGAGCCTGATATCCTCTGCGAAGGCCATTTTGGCATATACCGTCC
>JACVIX010000205.1 GCA_015711725.1 Candidatus Geothermincola primus
ATCTAACTTAAATCTTTTTGCAACTAATTATTTTTATTGTTTATATTATAATTCTATACCTTTGGAAATTATCGGCGCCATCGTCCCTCCGCACTACGTGCGGTTTTATCTTCTAAAGTTAAAACGACAGGTCTTTTCTATCTTTCAACTCCTGAAATTCGTAAGAAACCACGTAGTCTCTCCCCACCTTCTATTTTCAAATGTTTAGGTTCAATATGGAGACCTATCGACTTTTCCGCCAGAAAAGTTCCTCTTGGGCGATAACCCAAAACGATTATAGTTGGGGATAACAAATGCCGATATTTTTACGAAGGCGTAAATCCATTGAGCGCCATTCTTTTATTCGATTAATATAAATGACTTTTCACATTCGAAAACGATAAATCTTAAGGTTCACGCTAGAAGGAGGTAAATAATGAGAATGGGCAAAACCCATGAAATGAGGAATTTTCTTCTATCTGTATCCGCGTTGGTAATAGCGTTAATCGTTCTCTTGGTTCTGGTAAATACCCTCTTCGCCATCCACCGCATAAATCAGGACCAAGAGCGGGAGAAGCAGAATGTCAAGGACTCGCTGTTGAGGTTCTTCGAGGATTCCCTAAAAGGTGTGCCCAAGCTCCAGAGCGACCCCGAGCTGCAAAAGTCGCTCGACCCAGGAATGATCACCTCTTACTATCAAGGGGATATGACCCCAATAGCCAAGTTCCTCACCGCTATCCTTCAACCGCTATACGCCACGGAATACGTGGTCTTGGTCAACGACGGACAGGTATTGTCCGCCTCGCTGGCCGATAACCTCAAGGACTTCCAAGATTTTCCTTTAGTCTTGCCCAATCCAGCACTCAAAGAACTGCAGTCCGAGATACTCACCAATTTTAACGGAAAGCAGGGTTATTTTATCCAAGTCTTTGAGCCTCTCAATATACCAGGGACTAAAGGCGCCTTCTTCGCCTTCCTGGTGGACCGCAGCCTCCAGGTGGAACAGTTGAATCAGTCTTACGCGGATGAGAAATCCAGTTTAATCCTCCAGCAGGTTATTCTGGGTTTGGTGGCAGTGGCAATAGCCTTGGCCATCGGCTTTGTCGGAATACGCCTGCTTACCCGCTACTTCATCACAGGTCCGGTGGAGAATCTCGCCGAAACCTCTCGCCTAATAATGGAAGGCGCTTTCGAGGGAGAGGTCAAGGTGGACGAACGCAGCGACTTCGCCGACTTACAACGGCTGCTGCAGAGCGGGAAGACTTTGGTCGACCGGATGTTCAAGGAAACTTAAGTGACAGAATAAACTATCTTCACTCATGATTCTGAAGGCGGGCTCTTGAGTGGCCCGCTTTATCTTCCTAAATGACAAGCCAAGTTAACTCATCGGGTGTAAAATATGACCATGCAAATCAAAAGCCGAAGAAGCTCTATCGGGGAAGCGCGACGCGCCGAACTTGCTTTGATAGGAATTACGGTAATCTGGGGATTGACCTTCTCCCTGGTGAAAAAGAGCCTCGAGGTTATCACCCCTTTCGCCTTCATGACTTACCGCTTTGGGCTGGCCGCCTTGGTGATGGCCCTTCTTATAAGAGTTAAAAGGCGCAAGGTTGACAGGAATATGCTGGGACCCGGGGTTTTACTGGGAACCTTACTTTATGCAGCCTATTCCTTTCAGACCTTCGGTCTTCAGCGTACTTCCGCGGGAAACGCGGGATTCATCACTGGGCTATTCGTGGTTTTCGTTCCCATACTCTCAGCTTTAATCCTCAAGCAAAGGCCCGAACTCCGCTCAATCGTCGCGGTAGCCATCGCCACCGCTGGCTTGGCATCCCTTTCCCTCCAATGGCGTTTAAGCGTTAATTGGGGGGATATACTGGTACTATGCTGCGCTCTTACCTATTCCCTGCATATCATTTACCTCTCTCGCTATTCCAGGCGATACGACTTGGTCCTACTTACGCTACTACAGATGATAGTGGTTACGGTGGGGATGGTTTTTTCCACCGCCCTATTCGAGGATTTTATCCTGCCGCGGGGGGCGCTTTTGTGGTTTACCATCGTTATTTGCGGTATCTTTGCGTCCGCCTTGGCCTTCTGGGTACAGGCTAACGCCCAGAGGGTGCTCTCCCCAGTGCGCACCGCGGTGGTACTGATCATGGAACCGGTCTTCTCCGTCTTCTTCGGTATGCTGCTGCTCGGAGAGAGACTCAGTTGGCGGGGGTGGTTGGGGTGCGCGCTTATTCTCGCGGCCATGCTCATCTCGGAAATCCGCCCAGAATACCTAAGAGGGAGAGAGGTGAGGGAAGGGTAACGAATCATAAGGTTGGTTTGGGGAAAAACGATAAATCTCTCGGAGCGGGATGGGTTTAAATCCACATCATATCGCAGACCCGCCTTAATCCGCTGATAGCCGATGGAGCAATGGAAAGCATCGCCAAGAGGCGCTGGGTTTATTAACACTTCACCCTCCCTGGGAAATATGAGATACTGTAAATGTTTATTTGGATGTCATCAAGAAGGGGTTGAGTTATCAACATCCCACCATCTCTGTATCGCTATTACTTTACGCAGCTCCAACTCTCTCCTTTAATATGCGCGGAAAAATAGCCAAAGGAAATGTTGAAATGGCTTACGGCAAAGGAGGCTTTCTATCATGCGGAAGAAACGCTGCATGGAGTGACGAATTTTGAGCAAATGTGGATATAAATCGAGCACAGGAGGCGCTTCCTTCGCGGAACACGTTACGCATAGGGGAACGAACTTAGGCAGCGATAGCGGTTTCTATATATGGGAAAGGATTTTGCTGAAAAATTCCTGGGCTCTGGGATGTTGAGGGTCGGTGAAGAGACTCAGCGGATCGCCCTCCTCCAGTATTTCCCCTTCATCCATGAATATCATGCGATTCCCCACCTCACGCGCGAAACCCATCTCATGGGTGACCACTACCATGGTCATGCCCTCATTGGCCAGATCCTTCATGGTATCCAGCACCTCTTTCACCAACTCCGGGTCGAGCGCGGAGGTCACCTCGTCGAAGAGCATCACGTCTGGATCCATAGCCAGAGCCCTGGCGATGGCTACACGCTGCTGCTGGCCCCCGGAGAGATGAGCGGGATAGGAGTTGGCCTTTTCCGCCAGCCCCACCCTTTCCAGGAGCAACATGGCTTTCGCTTCCGCCTCCTCTTGACCCATCTTCCTCACCTTTATCGGGGCTAAGGTGATGTTGCGCAACGCGGTCAAGTGGGGAAATAGGTTAAAGCTCTGAAAGACTATGCCCACCCGCTGGCGCACTTGGTTGATGTCCACCTTCTTATCCGTGATATCCACTCCCTCTATATAGATATGGCCGCTGGTGGCGCTCTCCAGCCCATTGATACATCGGAGCATAGTGCTCTTCCCGGAGCCGCTGGGCCCCACCACCACCACCACCTCGGAAGGGTAGACCCGTAGATTTATGTTCCTCAACACTTCGTGATGGCCGAACCTCTTATGCAGATCGACGATCTCTATCATGGCCTGGCCATTCCGATTATCCTTGCGCTCGATCTCTTCTCGCTTCTCCAACGCCACATCTGCTCCTTTAAATCTTGCCTTGGGATAATCCGTACCTCTTATTCTATCAGCCATTATACGATGGCCTGGCCATTCCGATTATCCTTGCGCTCGATCTCTTCTCGCTTCTCCAACGCCACATCTGCTCCTTTAAATCTTGCCTTGGGATAATCCGTACCTCTTATTCTATCAGCCATTATACGATGGC
>JACVIX010000206.1 GCA_015711725.1 Candidatus Geothermincola primus
AACTTGTAGAAAAGGGAAGGCGATTCAAGAAATAAGTTCTCCTCCATCCAGTGGGTAAATGGCTCTTTAAGCCAGGGAGGCTTGCTGTGTCTGATTGAACGATGGGTTATCGGTGGGCTTATATATCATTAAATATCTTATAATAACAATATGTAAATATTAATATATAACTTAATATCATCTGGTCGCTCATTTCGGTCATGAGCGATAAGAGCTCGCGCGCCATTTGGCGATGATTAACCAGCGACTTCCGTCGTATTTAGTTTGTATCGCCTCCAATCCCACCCGGAACTCCGGTTTGCTATAGCCTTTTTGGCTTGGTTGACTCAGGGAGTTTCAGGGACGAGCGTTTGCCCATCTGCAAATCGCTAATACCACTATTTAAAACACTATATTAAATCGAAGAACTTAAGCGCGGAAAGCCAAACGCTTACACACCAACGTCCCTCCTCGCATCAAGGACTAACCCTTCCTTTACCAGCGCCCGAAGGCTGTGAGACCACCGCTTGCGCCAATATCCCAGGAAAGACGGAGAGGCTCACCCCGTAAATCAAGGCGAGGAAAGAGGAGCCGGCAAGAACGCCGCTTATCCCCCAGCGATTGGCCAAAAATCCAATGATTAGGCCGCCGATGGGAGCCACTCCGGTGAGCATGAAGAAAAAGAGACTCAATATCCTTCCCCGCAACCGGGGTTCCACTTTGAGTTGCAGTAGGGAGTTGATGGCGCTAAAATTAGCCAGAAAGGCGACTCCCGCGATGAAAAGACAGAGCATGGAGAGCCACAGGTAAGGAGAGAGGCTGAAGGCGATGATGGAAGCGGGTATGGCGACGGAGGCTATCTTTACTATCTCTCTCTCCTCAAAACGGCGATGGAGTAGCCCCACCACGGGAACCCCCATCACCGCGCCTAAACCAGAGGCGGCATAAAGCAGGTATACTCCCTGGTCCCCGGCGCGCAACACCACCTTTCCAAAATTAGGCAGAAAGACCAAGTAGGGCAGGGCGAAGATATTCATGGTCCCCAGGGTTATAAGCAGATTCCTGGCCCAACCCTCCCGAAATACGTAACTTATGCCACCCGCGACCTGGCGGAAGGAGAAAGCTCCCGGAGCGCGCCGACCCTGAGAAGAGGGAACACGGATGACCATCAAGGCCACGATGATGGGAAGGAAACTGAGACTGTTGGCGTAGAAGCCCCCCTTGAACCCCCAACGGGAGACGATTAAGCTGGCTAGCAGCGGGCCTAAGAACCTGGAGGTATTCTGCGCGGCGGCGTTCAAGGAGACGGCGTTGAGAATATATCTGGATTCCACGATATCGAAGGTAATGGCGTGAAATCCCGGAAAGCTCACGGTGAAGCCCAGACCCAGGATAAAAACGGTGAGGGACACGGTGAAAAGGTTGGCGAAGCCCAGCCCCACCTCTAGGGCAAGGGCGAAGGCGGCGAGGGCCATCAAGGTTTGAGCGTAGATGAGAATCCAACGGCGATCCACTACATCCACCAGAGTCCCGGCGTGAAGGAAAAATAGAATTACCGGCAGATAGCTGAAGAGGTTCACCACTCCCAGCGCCCCCGGTTTGCCATACTTGTCCTGCACCCACAATAGCAGCGCCACGTTCTGCACCCAGGTGCCTATATGAGAGATAAAATTACAGGACCACAGCCACCGAAAAGCGGGAAACCTCAAGGCGGGCAATAGACCTTCATTCGCACTCTCCTTCTGCAATTTAAGCTTTCCTTTCTTTCTATCGCTAGTTAGGTGGCGACAAGAGACGATGAGCGCCGCCAAGCCTCGTTTTCTTCTTGTTCTCCCTAAGACTTCACCGAGCCCTCCTGTGCCCGCCAAGCGCTTTACAAAAGAAAGGCAGGACAAAAGCCTTTGAATCCACTTTTAGAATAAATCTAATTCACTATACAATAAGCGAGATTGGGACACATCATAAATTATATTTACACATTGAAATTATGAATACTATCATCTTTACTTACAAACGTTAATAATTTGCGGGGTCGATCTTCCCACCCGAAATCATCATCACGCTAAATAGGGACGCTGACGACATAGATTCGCTCAATATGATATGGACGAGGAACACCCTCGCCTTACTGGCTTTCTGAAAGTTTTCCTGATAAATTTTACACATAATCTACAAACAATCATAGGGTCAAAAGCGTGTCCATAACGCTGGGCTAAAAAGCGAGGCGTTGGCGCCAAACTTTACATCCCACCGGAGGTCATCCATAATGTTCTAAGAAACCATAAGAAGCGAGTGGAGGGGTGAAATGGAGAACAAATCGTTTAAGGCACTGGTGGTGCGGGAAAACGAGGACCAGACTTTTACCCGGTCGATCGAGGAGAAGACCATCGATGAGCTCCCTCCAGGAGAGGTGATTATTCGCGTGCACTATAGCTCGGTTAATTACAAGGACGCCCTCTCCGCCAGCGGGAACCGTGGGGTCACCAAGAACTACCCTCACACTCCGGGCATCGACGCGGCGGGTCTGGTGGAGGAGAGCTCAAGCGCCGACTTCCAGCCTGGGGACAAGGTACTGGTAACGGGGTACGATTTAGGCATGAACACGTCAGGAGGCCTTGCGGAGTACATCCGGGTGCCAGCGTCCTGGGTGGTGAGGCTGCCCTCCGGGCTCAACCTTAAGGAGGCGATGATCTACGGAACCGCCGGCTTCACCGCGGCACTCTCAGTCACTAAACTGACGGATGCCGGGATAACACCCCAGGACGGAGAGGTACTGGTCACCGGCGCCACCGGCGGGGTGGGCAGCCTGGCCATGCGCATCCTAGCGAAGATCGGATACTCGGTGGTCGCCGCCGCCGGCCTTTTAGATGAAGCGGAGTTCCCTCTGTACGAGGAGAAGCTGAAGAGCCTGGGCGCCAGCCGAGTGATACCCGCAAGCGAGGTGGACGACAACTCGGGGAGGCTGCTGCTCAAAGCGAAGTGGCCTGGAGCCATCGATACCGTGGGGGGCAATATCCTGGCCACGGTGGTGAAAGAGATCCGCTATGGAGGGGTGGTGACCACCTGCGGAAACGCCGCTGGACACGAGCTCAACCTCAACGTGTACCCCTTCATCCTTCGGGGGGTGAGCCTCCTAGGTATAGACTCGGTGGAATGCCCTATGGATCTCCGGCTGCGGGTCTGGGAGAAGCTCGCAGGGGAATGGAAGCTGGATAACCTAGAAGATTACGCCACCGAGATCACCCTAGAAGGGGTGGAAGAGAGGATACAGCTGCTTTTAAAGAAACAGTCCAAGGGAAGAGCGGTGGTAAGAATAGCGGACTGAGACTCTTGCTAAGCCAAAGCTCCAGGAAACAGTTTCTTAAAGCAATAAAATTCTGGGCTTACAAAGATTGAAACCTGCCGATGTTGAAGGAGATTTTCGCAAGGGGTAGCTCTTCCCTTGACCGGAAAGGTAGGAATCTCCTTAATTGATCTGGGTCTTTCGGCTTGCGTGGGTGTACATCCCAGATTGGGTTATATACCTCTAACTAAAAAGTTAAGCTTAGCGTATACCAGAAGCCAACTGCAGGTACTCGTAAAGTTTCCATCACGGCCCTTTCCCCAATTTATTATCTTTCCATCTTTCTCTTCGAAGAAATAGAATCCTGAGATCAGAGAAAGCATCGCTTGAGTGGAGGTTTGAGATCGCTCCATCTTCGAGCGAGGGGTTCTCTCATCATGCTTTGG
>JACVIX010000207.1 GCA_015711725.1 Candidatus Geothermincola primus
GGGTAGGGGTTGGGTCTCCTTAACTATCATGCAGCGACCCTTCAGCTTAGCAAGAATTTCCTCGTCATCGATATAATCCTCTAACTCCTTATAGGTAAGGTGATTTGGGAATATGTCTTCCATTCGCTTGAACCAGAATAAGGAAAGCCCGTTTAATATTCTGCCTTTCTGGGGGATGAGGGTGCGCAGAACCACGTCGAATGCGCTTATACGGTCAGTGGTCACCATGAGCAATTCTCCGTCAAGTCGAAAAAGGTCCCGCACCTTCCCTCTTTTAAAAAGGGGGAAGGGAAGGTTTTCTACCCAACCGAGAACTTCTTCCATTTGCTTACCCTCACCTTTCTCTACACGTTCTACATATCAAACTTTATCAAGCGTATGGAGAAGGCTCATGCCCTCACGCCCCGTACTTTTCCAGCCTGCCCGCGCTGGCCATCAACAAATTCATCAAGTATTTCGCGTTGAAAATTCCCAAACCGCCCTTGCGGCACTCCCTCTCGCTAAAAGACCTAACCTCATCTGGGCTTTCGTATTGGGAACGAAGAATCAGGGGGTTGGGGTGCCAGCTGTGTGAGCGCAGAAGAGCAGGCGTGGAGTGGTCGCCTGTAACCGCTATTACCTCGGGCTGAAGCCGGAGTATCCTTTTCAGGGATGAGTCCACTTCCTCGATGGCTCTTACCTTTCCTTCGAAATCACCATCCTCCCCCCTGCTATCGGTCTTCTTGTAATGAATATAGAAAAAGTCGTATTCGTTCCAATATTGCTCCAGAGTGTCCACTTGTTCCCCGAAGCTCTCTCCGGTGGGCAGAACGGCCATTCCCACCAGTTTGGCGAGCCCTTTATACATGGGGTAAGTAGCGATAGCCGCGGGTTTTAGCTTGTACCTTTCCTGCATGCTCCTCAGGGAAGGATACTTAGAGAAACCTCTGGCGAGTATCATATTCGCCGGATGTTGATTCGCCAGCAGCTCCGCGACTCCGCGTATAAACGCGTTCACCAGCTCCGCCGTGGCTAATGCTTCCCGGTCATGGGGATCCTCCGGGTGTACTGTGAGGGGAGGCATGCCGGTCCTCTGGGGGTCCGAATCAGTGAGCTTGTCCGATAGACCCTTCCCTTTAAGAACCAAAGCAGCGCGGTGTTCTTTCTCTGGCCTCAGCTCAAAGTCCAACCCATCTACCTTGACATTCTCCTTTATCAAGGAACATAACTCCGCGTTCTTCTCCGTGGATATCCTTCCCGCCCTACGGTCGGTGATCACGCCGTTCTCCACCGTGCAAAAATTAATCCGCGCAGCAACGTCATCGGGTTTAAGCTCCATACCTATGCCGAGGGCGGAGAGCACTCCCCTTCCTATATCGTATACCAAGGGGTCATATCCAAAGAGGGCAAGATGGGCGGGACCGCTGCCCGGAGTTATTCCTGGGAGGATGGGATGGATCAATCCGCAGGTGGAGGAGGCGGCCAACTCGTCCATCACAGGGGTTTTAGCGGATTC
Source organism: Candidatus Geothermincola primus (assembly GCA_015711725.1). Taxonomy (GTDB): domain Bacteria; phylum Actinomycetota; class Geothermincolia; order Geothermincolales; family Geothermincolaceae; genus Geothermincola; species Geothermincola primus. The sequence continues at coordinate 1,496 of JACVIX010000207.1, forward strand.
CAGTTCGGTCATGCCGGTTAGGGCATGGGGCAAACCCCCCAAACCATCGATCACTAGCATGACAATTTTTGACTCTGAAGCGGTGGCGAGCGCATCGATTAACCATTCCTCTTTCATTTCATCCCCCAATATACCAAAGAAACAAAATTCAATCTTTTGCGGGCGACTTATGCTTCTCCATTAGAAGTCCGATAGAGCTATTATAATAAAAACGGTAGAGGGGATAAATTAAAAATCGAGACATTTTCGGAAAGACATTTAAGAGCCGTGATGATGTAGTGTTAAAATGAAGAGTTTCTATCATAGATATAAAAGTGTCTTCGTCTTTTTGACGCTACTCTTATTAGCCATCATCGCCTTTCTTGTTCAATGGGAGCTGAAGGCCAACCTTAAGGTTAGCGTGGAGGAAAGTCACGCCCATGCCCATGAACACCATGAAGGGGAAAGAGATATCCACAATCATCATGAGGAGGGCGACGAAGGAATTTCCACCTCGGTGCCCCTGGAACAAAACCTTTTGGTCAACTACGGATTTGAGGTAACTACCCAAATGGATATCTACGGATGGGAGGCCAGCGGGGAGGATCCCGGAACCAGCTGTCGTCCTGACCCAGCGGTTAAGAGGTCCGGCTTCTACAGCGCCTCGGTAATCTCCGATTTAAGAAGTAGGGGCGTGGACGTAAGTTGGTCTCAGCGGCTAAGGCACGTACCCGCAAATCATGACGTCGAGCTGGAGGGATACTTTAAAACCAGCAATCTGAAAGGGTCAGCTTTTTGTCGCATCGTTGGTAGCATTGGAGAAGGGGAAAATAGCATTCTGCTTATCTGGGAAACCAAGGATCTTCCCTCCGACACTACGGATTGGACTCCTTTTGAATCGAAGATTTATTTGCCACCTGAAACAACTGCGGCAGAGGTGATCGTGGGTATCTACGGTGAGGGACAGGCTTGGTTCGACGATCTATCCCTCACCGCCTCGGAACCCGAGATTAAGCCAGTGGAGATTAATTCTAATCTGTTGGAGAATCCTTCCTTTTCCGAAGGCCTAAAGGGCTGGCACTATTTTTCCGTTATGGACACCCCCAAAACATCATGGGGGATAGCTCCGGTGGGTTTGGACTCTGGCAATGCGCTATGGATGAGAAGCGAACAATCCGCTTCCCCCCAGAATTACTCAGGTTTTTACCAAGTCCTCAATTCCCTCTACCATACCTCGGGAAGAATAGTTTTTTCAGGGTGGATGAGAACCAAAGGCCTAGAGGGAGAGGCCTGGCTCAACCTAAATTTCTATGGGCCCAACCAAAGAGCGATTGTGGACTCTCCCATAGCCCTCTCCGGAAATAGTGAGTGGCAGAAGATAGAGGTTTCATATGATATACCCGAAAACGCCACCTCGGTATGGGCCAGGATGATCTTTTACGGTAAGGGAGAGGTTTTCTGCGACGATCTAGTGTTGGAAATCGTCCCCTGGGCAATTGGCTGCTCCCCAGCTTTTAAAATTCCTAGCGTGTTTCGGTGAGCAAAGCCTTCTCCGGCCTCATCCCGCCTTTTCCATCCTTGCCGCGCAGACCTTGTATTCGGGAATTTTTGCCTTGGGATCCATCGAGCTATTGGTCAAGACATTAGCTGCCGCTTCCCCGTAATGGAACGGGATAAATATTACGCCTTGTAATATTTTTCCGGTAACTCTGGTCTTTAACTTTATCTCCCCTCTCCTGGTGATCACCTTTACCATTTCCCCATCGGAGACGCCCAGACTATCGGCGTCCTTGGGATTAATTTCCACGAAAGGCTCGCTCGCCTCTTTCTCTAAGGAAGGCGATTCCCTAGTCATGGTGCCTGTATGATACTGGAAGAGGACTCTTCCGGTGGAAAGGAGCAGAGGATATTCCTGGTCCACCTCTTCGGCGGGAGGTCGGAACTCCACCGGGGTAAACTTGCCTTTGCCTTGTGAAAATTGGCCCACATGTAATATAGGGGTACCCGGGTGATCCTCTGAGGGACAAGGCCATTGTATTCCTTGGTTTCCTAATCGTTGATAAGATATACCGGAATATTGCGGGGTGACTTTTCTTATCTCCTCAAAGATTTGTTCGGGGCTTTCAAAGTGAAAACCTTCGGCCCCCAACGAAGCTGCCAAGTCGCAGATAA
>JACVIX010000208.1 GCA_015711725.1 Candidatus Geothermincola primus
AAGTGGCAATTCGTAAAAATTTAACTGGAACGGGCGAAAAATTTAACGGGGTCGGGATGGACGTTTAATCTCACGCTTATAGGGCTCGGAAGTAAAAGATAAAATTACTTTACAGTTTGCAATCTAAAAGCGCGCCGCCACGTCCCTTTTCACAATCTATTCGCAATCTTTCTGAGAGGAGCTAAGAGGCTCAAAACCAGAATCAAGGATTGGGAAGAAAAAATCGACGAGGGAAATAACTTGACAAAATATTTCAGGGTGAGGAGAGGTAAGGCAGAGGGTTAAATCACTCTTAAGTTCGCTCCGGCGGGATTAAGTTCTCTAGCCTGACTTACCCTAGTTCGCACATAATTATTTATAAGCCTGAGGCCTCCATTAGGTAAAAACATCTACCCCTGGCAAAGGAATATCATCTTCATTTTTGGTCACGCGCTCTCGCCGGTCCCTTGTTATAACATTGAGTAAATATCTAATGAATGTAATTAAAGATTGGGTTTATTTGCCGATATTTAAAATGAATAGGTTTTTGGCTTGAAATAGTTGTGAGAGGCGAAGCTTATTCATGGATTTAAAAAGGAAATTGTTGAGTCAATCTGGCTTCACTTTGGTGGAGATGATGATGACCCTACTTATTATCGGCATCCTGGTCTCCATCGTGTTCGCCTCTTACCTTTTCAGCGCCACGAAAGCCCGGGAGACGGCTTGTAAATCCAATATTCGCATCATCAAATCGGCCATCACCCAATATCAATCGCAAAACCAGGGAGCACTACCCCCCAAGCTGGACAGCCTGGTCCCCGATTACATTCGCGACAGCAGGAGTCTCTACTGCCCGGAGAGTGGCTTAAAGTATGATTACGACAATCAAACGGGTGAGGTAACTTGCCCCTCCTGCCCACCATAAGAAAGGTCTCAAGGAGGTAGAAAGATTGAAATATTCAAGATTCGTGCAAATCATATCCCTGGTTCTGGTGTTGGTCATCGTGGGGATGTCTATCTCTCTGATCATCAGGAAGATCGACGGCATAGAGGTCCTGGGCCAGGCGCTCACGCTTGCGGTGATAATAGCTGCTCTCTTCCAGGGGTACCGCTGGGGAGTCTCCTCTCTTTTGCTTTGCCTGGCTCTCTACGTGCCTCTGCGTCTAGCCTTAAAAGATGACCTGACCACCTCCGCCGCGGTGCAACTAGTGATCGCCAAGGTGATCACCTATGGAGCGCTGGCGCTACTCTGCTCTTTTCTCCACACTCGGCTTCGCTATTTCTTTATCCAGGCGGAGAAGGAAAATCTGGTGGACCGGGAAACAGAGATCGGCAACAGGCGATTTCTCCTCCGCGAGCTGGTCTCCTGCATTAACCTGCACGACCGCTACGAACGACCTTTCTCGCTGGTAACTTTCACCTTCCTTCCGGAATTCCTGGAGAAAATGAAAAAGAATAAAAAGATCAGCGTGCTCAGGGATATAAGCCTCTCCATACTTAAAAAAGATACTCGCGCGGTTGACGAGTTGGCTCGCTACGAGAATCAGCTCATGGCCATCCTTCCTTACACCCGGATAGAGGGCGCCAGTATATGCGGCAAGCGGCTGGAAAACAAGATAAAGAAGTATCTGGAGGGTCATCTCGAAAATGGGGAGGTTGACCAAATCCTTACCATCAACATATACAGTTACCCCCAGGATAAGCAGGAATTCGACAGCCTGTTGAAAAAATTAGGCTACCTCGAAGACGGGGATGATATACAAAAGCTCGAAGGCGGCGGTGGGGAGCTGAAACGCCCCCGGAGAACCGGCGGGCCGGAAGATCGCAAAGAGGAGGGGGAGGGATAAAAGATTATCCCACCCCACGTTGAACGATTTATCTCGCGAATCTTTATTTGCCACTTTGCTTTGAGCCCTAGACCGGTTAAGTCAAATCCCATCCCATTCCCGGAGCCAATCCACGGTGGTCCTAAGAAATGGCTTTTCCCGCAGCACCCGCGTAAACAACTCATTCCTCAGAACCCCCCGCTCCTTCCAGAAAGGAATGGAAGGATCATGCACGAAATCCACGAAGAACCGTGTTCCTCTCGCTTCACTTCCCCGGGGGAAAAGGGTTTCCGTTAGCTGAGCGTAGGCGCGCTGAAAGATAGATTCCTTTTCCTGGATCCCCTCCCGGCGCAGGGGGATGGGCATGTATAGGCTGAAATAATGGGGATAGCGATATACGGCTATAAAGGGTTTGTTGATAAAGGCGAAGAGTCGGTTGCGGAACCGGAGGAAGTGATGGTCGGTCCGATGGTCGATCCGGAGTCCCTCTTTTCTCTCTCTTTTGCGCTCCCCGGGAAAGAGCTCGCTCGAGCAGCACTCAAGCGCCTCCTCAACCCTCCTCTCAACCGACTGGATCTCCAGAGGGGGGACGCGGGATTCCACGAAGAGCGACCCCTGGGTGATCTGGGTGATATCGGAAAGGGAGGAAACCTCCTTGAGGTAGCCATCCTCCTCCACCAGGGAGAAGAACAGTGTCAATCCCCTAATCGAATAACCCTGGTAGGCTTTCTCCCCGATGGACGCGTGGGTATAAAGAGGCCCCTCTTTGATCTCTAGCAAGCGGGCGCGGAACTCCACTCCACCTTCCACCCCGGAGTAATTCGGGGGCAGGACCAAGGGCACGCGCAGGTAGTCGCGAGTCAGCACCTCTCTTAAGTCCTGGGGAAATTCATAGCGGTGGAATAACTCCGCTTCCTCTGGATAGAGGAAATAGACGAGATTTCCATCGGGCAGCGGGGGCAACTTAACCACGGGAAGGATATGGGGAAGAGAGGATAATCCCTCACCAGCCCTTTTTCTGGTGGACCTCAACTCTCCCAGAACCATCTGGGGATAATAGGCGCGCGGCCGATAGAGGGTGATATATGGGCTCAATATTCCTTTCCCCTCCACCATAGTTCCCGGATAGAGCATCTGGCGGCGGAAGAGGGACTTAAGCCCCGCCAAGGTCTTCATCCGGTGGACAGGATGCTGTCGCCCGGGTTCCCTCCCCCGGGCTTCTTGGTAATCGGAGAGGGCATAGAAGAAACCATACTTAGCGAGCTCCAGCGCGGCGCTCTCCACCATTTTGGGGGTTATCTCCATCCCGCCAATATCTTTCGCCTTCATCGCCTCGGTTGTTATCCCCTCCCCCACTTTGCCTCGCCGGTTCTACTACTTTTACATCTCTGTTTCTATCAACAAATTCCTTGATATTCTCAACCACAAGTACCTTAGATACCACCACTGTCATAAAGATTCCCAATATACTCACTTCAATAGTAGGTTACCAGACCTCTAAGGGAAACTCCATGTAAGGAAAGGTCCCGACGCTCAAAAGAACCCCAGTGCCCTCACAGAAAACCCTTTACTATCAGTTTCGCATCTTCTGCGTCCCGGAACCTCATTTAGCTTGCGAGTCTATGGGAGAGATCCATAAGGGATAGATCATCCCATAGATTATCCCTTGAAAAACGGAGTCTCCGTCGATTGGCGAAAAAGATTTGTATCCTGGAAATTCATTTAATTCTCGAGTCTACGGGGTGAGTTCCATCGGGGATAGATCATCCCGCGGATCATCCTTTGAGAAAAGGGGTCTCCAAGATTTGGCGAAAAAGA
>JACVIX010000209.1 GCA_015711725.1 Candidatus Geothermincola primus
CCAAAGCTATATCCTTGAATCACCAGGGCAAGGTAATCGATTTTCAGATGAACGATCGCTGCGCCGCCGGGACTGGAAAGTTCCTGGAAGTGATGGCAAATGCCCTGGGGCTGGGCATCGAGCAGTTTGGAAAAGTCGCTTTGGAGGCAGAGGGTTCGGTAAAGATATCCAGCATGTGCACGGTCTTCGCTGAATCGGAGGTTACCGGACTGATTGCCCGCAATTTCCCCAGGCCGGAGATCGCCCGGGGCTTGCACGAAGCCATCGCCGAACGCTCTCTTGCTCTGCTCAAGAGGGTGGGAATCGAAAGAGAGCTGGTTTTCGCGGGTGGTGTCGCTAACAATCCCTGCATCCGCAGCCTGCTCCAGGAGAAACTAGGGTTCCCCATCCTAATTCCGGAAAATCCCCAGATCGTAGGGGCATTGGGAGCCGCCCTCGCCGGCCTTGCGGAGGAGGACTGACTTCACCCGTGGCAACGTATAAAGATGAGGGAAGCCAGCGAGGCTCTCCACAACAATTCAATCAATGACCGAGCCTGCGAAAATCAACAAAGGACCGAAGGCTATCTGATAGAGTTTCGTCCTCCTGCATCTTCCGTGCGCTCTTAAAGCCGGTGTACATTTGGGCAAACATCGCCAATCGTCTCTTCTATTTCACTTATCTTTCGAGAAAAGACGCTTATTAAGCGAGCGTATTCGTGCGAATTTTATCTGCATTCAATTGGTTCCGTCGTTATTTCAACCAAGACGAAGCATCCCCTATTGCGGATAATTGGCGGCAGCCGTCGCGCCCTATTTTGAGAGATATCATCCCTAGCGCATATTGCCATCAAAGATCGCTTTCATCCACGGATATGCATTACAATTGAAAATCTTTTATTTGTAAAAATTCTAATCAAAAAACAAGAGCTTAACTGAGACCCCTATTCCGTAGCCCGCCGATTTGACTAACCATAGCCATCCTTATACTGTAAGATAGGTTATTGCCCTGGAAAAGATATAGAAACTAAGATGATAGAGCTGCGCAAACCGACAAGGGGATACCTGCTGATCGCCGCCGCCACGATAATCTGGGGTTCCATCGGCATCCTGGTGCGTTGGGCGGACCTCCCTGGCCAGGAAAACGTCATCGTCTTCTGGCGAATGCTCATAGGCGCTTGCTTCTATCTGTTTACTATAACCGCCAGCCGCAAATCTACCCAGCTCAGACTGGGTCAACATCATCTGATGTTACCTTTAAGCGGCGCCCTGCTCTCCTTCCACTGGATCCTCATGTTTAAAGCTATCAACCGGCTTACCGTCAGCGACGCCGTTTTTATCGCTTATCTGGCGCCTGTGTTTACGGCTTTGCTCGCCCCCCTAATTCTTAAGGAAAAGCTGGAGAAGACCACGCCGGTGGCGCTGTTGCTGGCCCTATCCGGGGTGGCCCTAACCTCTCTCACTCAGAGGAGCGAGTCCTCACTGGATGCCGTGGGAATCATTTACGCCCTGGCGGGAGCCCTCACTTACGCGACCCTGGTGCTCATGTTGAAGGTAATGCGAGAAGATACCCCCGCTCTTACTATTACCTTCTACCAGTCCCTGTTTGGCGGGCTGGTGCTAGTTCCCTTCACCCTCTTTCAGAGCTATTCCATTAAGCCCCAGGGCTGGATATCCATCATCATCTTAGGAGTAATCCATATCGGCATAGCGGGTCTTTTATACGTGCATGCCGCCCGTCAGGTCAAAGCCCAACATATAGGAATAATATCTTATCTCGAGCCCTTAAGCGCCATGGTCTTTGGGCTCCTCTTTTTGGGAGAGCGACCGGGATGGCAGGATCTCGCGGGAGGACTACTCATCATCGCCGCCGGGCTCACCATCTTTCTCCAAATCACAACAGGGGAAGGAAAGGAAGCGAAAGAAAATGTCCGGAAATTCCATCCTAATAATTCCTCGTAATTGGGTGATAGAGCCCATACTCCGACTGAGCTAGTCATAAGGTAATAAATATTGGTTATTCTTAAATTGGTAATTTTAACACTCCGTTATCAAATGATGAAGCCTCTCTCTTTAAGTATTCCTTGTAGGTCGGGGATATTGATATCTCCCGGGTCCACTCCCTGGCTTAACGCCAACGTCGCGCCCACTCCCGACGCCTCCCCCATGGCCATGGAGGTGGCGGAAACCCTGGCAGAAGCCTGACCCTCAGGGGTAGCGGAGAGGCAGCGCCCCACCACCAGGAGGTTCCTTATTTCTTGAGGTAGAAGGGAGCGGTAAGGAATCTGGTAGAATTCTCCAGGCTGAAGAAATTCCAGCACCGTGCCTTTGCCTTCCGCGTGCATCTCCACCGGCCAAGCGGAACGACATATGGCGTCCTCAAAGCGCGCCCCTTTTAGCACTTCCTCCCCGGTAAGCACATGTCTTCCCACCAATCGGCGAGTGGAGCGCACCCCCACTTGAGCGGGAGTATCCATCAGGTAAGCTTGAGAGAAACCGGGCATCTTCTCTCGGAGAAACTCCGCCAACAGCTTTGCTTGCCTCCTTCCCTCCAATTCCGCGTAGGTGAGCTCCCGTGGGTCGGCGCAGTTCACCGGCTTAGAGTTTATAGCGATCCTACCCATCGCCACTATCACCTCCCCCGGCCTCATGGTAGGGATTACTGCCCCTCCCGCGCGGGGGAGATCATATTCACCCTTCTCTATCGCCTCTTTGATGAGGCTCTGCAGGGTAGCCAGACCGGCGGCTAGAGCTTCCCCCAAGTTCACGTTCGCCATGTAAAAATTCATGGAGGGAAACTGCACCGGACTTCCTTCCATTCGAGCTCCCGCTTTAAAAGCCAAGTCCCCGTCGCCGCTGGCATCGACGTAAATCTTAGACTCTAGCTCCACGATCCCCGATTTATCCAACAGGGTGACCTTCTTTATCGCCGAATCCTGGACATCGCATCCAACTAGCTGAGTATGGAGACGAAGCTCAATATTTTCCCGCTCGCTCACCCACTGGTCAAATAGGTCCTTCACGCCCCAGGGGACGTGGGGGAGAACCGCGGTCTGTTCCCAGGGAACTGGGCCAAAAGCCAGACCCCGTTCTTTCAAGGTCTCGGCGCACTCCCGGGCAATCCCTCCCACCAAGTAATCTATCTCCTCTCCATCTCTCACGAAGAGGCCGCCCAGGGTGCCCACCAGGGAAGCCGCGAGGCTGCCTCCCAAGAAACCATATCGTTCCACCAGCGTCACCTTCGCTCCCCGCTGCGCCGCCGCCCTTGCCGCGGCCACTCCGGCAGGACCACCGCCCACCACTAGCACATCCGTGTCCATGCTCAAAACCTCCCCTCTTAAAACCATTTAAAAGGTTAGTCGGTATGGTCTTCGGCTTTCACGTTTCATATATACCCACTTATTTGCCACATCCACGCTTCTTTGAGGATCATATGCATTAATATTGAAGGGTAAGACAAAAGCCAAGATAAAATTTTACATAATGTTACTATTAAATTTCATGGTAGCGGGAATCGGCAAGCAATTTTCTAGAGAGAAGCCTAGCGTCTTTCTTCAAAGGGAAATCTTCTGGAGGAGAGAGGCGGAAGA
>JACVIX010000210.1 GCA_015711725.1 Candidatus Geothermincola primus
GATAGTGGAAAATCTCCGGGAGATAACGGTCGGTTTTCCCAAAGGAAGCGCGCCGATGGTTGGAGGGAACCCCATGGCGAGGAATAGAGAGAACGATAGTGGAAAATCTCCGGGAGATAACGGTCGGAGAAGAAAAGAGGAGAAGAAGGAACTTTTTCTTCGAGTGGCTAGGGAGGTGTTTGCCCGCCGAGGTTATCATGGGGTGACCATCGCCGATATCACCGAGGAGGCGGGGGTGGGCAAAGGCACCTTCTATCTCTACTTTAACAGCAAGGAAGCCCTCTTCCAGGAGGTGGTGAGGGACGCGGTGCAGCGTCTGCGCCTAGCTCTAGGGGAGGCGGTGGGACATATCGACGACCCTTATGCCCGGGTGCGGGATTCGGTCCCGGTAATCTTCGAGGTGTGCCGTAGGGAAGCCCTGCTCTACCTGGTGATCTTTCAAGAGACTTCCCTGCTGGCGCAGGAATACCCCACGGGTTACCGCTCTTATTACGCGCCACTGGTGCGAGACTTCAAGCGGGTGATCGAGGAGGGGGTGCGACGTGGTATCTTTTACGTGCGCAACGCCGAGGTGGTCTCTTTCGGAATGATAGGCTTGATGGGCAGCCTCATCTATCAGTGGCTGCTCTTAGTCTCTAAGGGCGAGGTGAGCGAGAAGGACACCAGCGGGATGGTGGAGACCATCGCCGATTTCGTCTGCCACGGCTTGATGGGCAGGCCCCTTCCCCCTCCTGAGGAGGTCGACGAAAAGCTCAGAAGCCTCTATCGGAGCCAGTTGGAAGAGGTGGAGGAGAAGCGAAAGGAGCTAGAAGGGTTGGAGAAGACCCTGCGTTCCCTACTGGACTAGAGCAAACCTAGGAGCTGAATATGTAGGTGGAAAGCGTTTATGGATTCGGGCCCCCCGTTCCCTAATAAACTAGAGCCAACCCTATTGGACTAACCATAAACTCTACAATTAACCGTAGCCAACTCTATTTGACCGACGATAAACTCCCTAGTGAACCAGAGCTAACCTCATTGGACAGACGATAAACTCTCTTATAAACCGGAGCCGATTCAATTGGACTAACCATAAACTCCCAATAAACCAAAGCCAACCCTATTGGACAGACGATAAACTCCCTAGTGAACCAGAGCTAACCTCATTGGACAGACGATAACCTTTCTTTTATCCGAGAATATTCCCACAAGGCATGCATGGCCCGCGAGCAGCGGCGCGCGCTGGGATATACCGGCACCTGGTTTTCCCTTAAAGTGGCGATGGCGAGGGAATTCTGGCCTAAAAAAGACATGACCACCAAGGGCTTGGAGTGAGATTGGGGCACTTGGGCGAGACTTGCGAGAAATTCGGTATAAGGTTGTGTCATCCCTTCCGCTATTCTCCTCGCCTCCTCGAACCTCTTCACCAGGTTGACGAAGAAATCTGGTCCGAAGATACCGTAGAGCAAAGCCCCATCCACCTCGCCCGAAGAGTAGAGACATTCCAGCAGTTCCTTGAAGATGAAGACGTTGGTGTCGAAGGTGAGATCTATGGGGTTGCCCACGAAAGCCAGAGGCCCGGTCATCTCTCCCAGTTTGCCCCGCAGGCTAGGGGAAAATTCCGGCGCCATTAAACCCGCCTTCTCCGCGTGGTAAGCCAGGGAGGTGCCCGGGCCGCCGGAATTGGAGATGATAGCCATCCGGTTTCCCGATGGCGAGGGCTGGCAGGAGAGGGCGAAGAGATAGTCCACCATCTCGTCCATATCTTCGGCGACGATTACCCCGGCTTGACTGAAGAGGCTCCGGTAAAGCTCATCGGGACCGGTGATAGCCCCCGTATGGGAGAACGAGGAGCGCGAACCTGCCTCGGTGCCTCCCACATAGATGGCTACGATGGGTTTTGTTTTGGCGGTGCGCCTACAGACCTCGATAAACTCGCGGGGACGGCGGATGGTCTCGATATATAGGCCAATGGACCTGACCCCCTCTTCTTCTCTGAAATAATCGACGCAGTCCACCAAGTCGATGTCGGCTTCGTTGCCCACGCTTATGGTCTGGTGAATCTTTATGCCTTGGGATATGAGCATGGGATAGACCATAGCAGTGTAAGCCCCGGATTGAGAGGCCATGGCGATGCCCCCTCCCAGAGGTGGCTGGGGGATGGTGGTGGTGCTCAGCGATATATTGCTGTTGAGAATGCCCAGGCAATTGGGGCCGATCAGGCGCATACTGTGGCGGCGAGCTATTTCAAGTATTTTTTTCTCCAGGAGCTTGCCTTCCTCGCGAGCGGTCTCCTTGAAGCCCCCGGAGACCACGATGGCGTATTTCACCCCCGCCTTACCGCATTCTTCCAGCGCTTGGGGGACTACCTCGGTGGGCAGCACCAGTAGGGCAAGGTCCACCCGGTCTTCTATCTCGAGGACGCTGCGATGAGCGGGCAGGCCCATTATCTCCTTCTCCCGGGGGTGGATGGGGTATACCTTTCCCTTGAATCCCGTCTCCAGGATGTTGGTGAGCTGAATGGTACCCATCTTCATGGGACGGTTGGAAGCTCCCCAGACCGCTATGCTACGAGGATACATCAGTTCTTTAAGCGGGTTCACGGCGAACTCCTCTCATGGACAGGATATGTTCTCTAATTGGCATATCGGATGGGCAGCTCCTCTAGGCTGACGATAAACGCCCCTTAGTCGACGGATCGCTTGTCGCAATGAATAACGCGCTTTTCGGTGACAATCTTGTCCACCTTACGGTCGTGCTCCCCGCAGGGAACCTCCTCTATCAGCTGCAGCTCGAAACAGAGAGCAACCAGGGGACAGTGATGGTCCAGGGATTCAACGAAGCGGTCGTAATACCCTCCCCCGTATCCCAGCCTTCGTCCCGAGGAGTCGAAAGCCACCCCTGGCATGATGATCAGGTCTATCTCTTCCCGGGGCACCGGCCTCACCAGATGGGGAAGGGGTTCAAGAATATCGTAGTTTCCTAGGGCGAGTTCTCGGTCGATATCGATAATCTGGGAAGCCACCATCTCCCTGCGGTCCTGATAAGTATAGGGAACGCAGACCCGCTTGCCCTCGGCCAGCGCCTTCCTGATCATGGGCAGGGTATCCACCTCGCTGCGGAAGGAGACGAAGAAGAAGACCGTCTTCGCCTTAGCGAATTCAGGTAGCGACCAGAGTCTGCGGAGGATATTCTCGGATAGTTCCAACCTTTTCTGGCTGGGAAGAAGGTCCCGCTTATTCTGAATCTCTCTTCTTATCCTCTGCTTCCTTTGTTGAACCATACTTGCTGTGACCTGTTTTTAAGCTTGCTCCGCCTGGTTTGGCTAATGCACTGAATGAAATATATGTCGTTGTATAATTATACCAAATTCTCAAATATGATGCGCTTGAAGTAGTCGCGATGGATTTTGCGCTCCGATGGGAAATATGATGCGCTTGAAGTAGTCGCGATGGATTTTGCGCTCCGATGGGAAATATGATGCGCTTGAAGTAGTGGCGATGGATTTTGCGCTCCGATGGGAAATATGATGCGCTTGAAGTAGTGGCGATGGATTTTGCGCTCCGATGGGAAAT
>JACVIX010000211.1 GCA_015711725.1 Candidatus Geothermincola primus
CCGTTCTTTCTTCCTTTAACGCACACCCGAAGGCAGCCCAAGGGACCGATTATCCCCGCCTCCGCCATGAGCCGCGGCCTCTCTGCCAAGGCGAAAGCCACCGCGAAGTCCCGAGGAATCACCCGCATCCCCTGCACAAACAAGGGTTCCTCGGAACAGAGCCCTAGTTTCACCAGATCCATGATAAGCTTGAAATAGGATAGAGGAAGAGCCACCCCCAGGTTGGCAACATTTCTTACACTATGAAGATAATGAGGGATGGTGATGGTTTCAGGGTGGGGATAGGGATAGACCGGGTAGGTTCCGATGTCCCGGAAATCTATCTCCTCCACCAGGGCCTGGCCGCTTTCCTCTAACATCTTGACCTTGACCATCTTCCCATCGAGGAAAACCGGCACCTCGCTTACCATGGCGTGGATGCGGTGCTTGACAACCGCCGGGCCCTCATCAGCCTCTCCCCCATGGGCATGATATATACGTACGCTCTCCACCTCGTCCAACATCTCCTCCGCGCAATAGCGCGCCAACAGGTTGGCCAGCCCCGGGGAATTCCCCATTCCTATGAGGGCGGAGATGCCTGCCTGCCGAGCCGCGCCATCCATCTCCAACATGCGTTCGGTGGCGTCAAGGTCATCGCAGACGTCCACGTAGTCTATACCCTCCTCGATCACCGCCTGGAGAATGGGAGGTCCGTAGCGGTAGAAGGGACCGATGCAATTAAGCACCACTTGGGATCCGGAGATAGCCTCCTTCAAGCTGGAAGGGTCCTCGGCGTCCACGGCCATCACCTCGACGCGGGGGTCGCCTAAACGCTTGGCCAGTTCCCGAGCCCCTTCCACGTTTCTATCCCCAATCGCGATTCTGGAGAAATCATCGGTGAGGACCAGGGTGCGTACCGCGATGGAGCCGATCATCCCGCATCCTCCCAGGACGGTTACCTTGGACATGCATCATCCTCCTTCATTTACATTACGTTAAATATATTTCTACTTCGATAAGCTCCCCATCGTTATGAGAATTATATCATCTTTTCTCCTCCCACAGATTTAAAGGAAAGACGCAATTATGTCCGGGCTTGGATGATTGAGAAAAACCGGGCTGCTGGCAATCATTATTTTTAGTGATGCGGGATAAATGGAAATTTATAATCCGTTACCTATCGGGAATCGTATGAGAAATAGCGGTGAGAGAAGCATAAGCATCTCTGGCGCGTTTTCCTGAGTTTTTAATTAGATGTAAAGAAGGTCAAAGTAGTCCTTACTTTTTTAAGCGCATTGAATTGGCATAAGTTTCCGAAGAGAAAAGTCTCACGGATAGCAAGTTTTCGCTTTCGTTTGAAATTTGATTCTTTTGAAGGGGACTTGGGGGCGCGTTCCTCTTAGAGCAAGCGGCGCACTTTCACCATCTGCCGGGCTTTCGCATAGGTCTTCGGTTCGCAGAGACCGGGTCCAGTGTTGAGAACCGCGGAAACTCCATAAGCCAGCCCCATAAAGAGGATCTCCTGGGTGGATTTCCCCTGAATCATCGCGGTGATTAGTCCCGCCAGCATGGAATCGCCCGCTCCCACTGTCTCCTCCCGCGGAACCTTCTCCACCTCACCGAGCCATGCGCCATATTTATTCACCAGGAGTCCGCCCTCTCCTCCCATGGAGACGGCAACCGTGTCCACCCCGCCTTTTACCAGTTCCCTGGCGTAATCCAGTATCTCCTCCACTCCGCTTAAGCTTCTTCCCGCCAGGCGACTCAGTTCCTCTACGTTGGGCTTAATCAGATGGGGGCATGCCTGAATGCCTTTCCTCAAGGCGTCTCCATCGGCGTCGAGCGCCGTTTTCATTCCCTGCGATTTACCGTAGGCGACCAGGCTGGCGTAGATATCGTCCTTGATGCCTGGAGGCAGGGATCCGGAGAGCACCAGGAAACCTGGAGGACGGGCGACCCGGGATATCAGAGCGCGGACTTCCTCGGTTTCCTTTTCCCGTACCCCTGGGCCCGCGCTCCTGATGATGAGCTCCCTTCCGTCTCTTCGTGACAGCACGATCACGTTGGTGCGAGTCTCGTTCTCAATTTTTATAAATTGAAAATTGAGGCCCATCTCCCGCAGGGTTTCACGCACCTCCTCCCCAGTGTGTCCTCCAATCAGAGCCACCGCCACCGACTCCGTGCCCATAGCGTGAAGGGCCAAGGAGACGTTGATGCCCTTCCCTCCAGGGCATTTCACCATCTGGGAAGCCTTAACTGGCTGTCCAAAAACGAACTCCTCGATGGTATATGTGATATCCAGCGTGGGGTTGAGGGTAACCGTATAGATGGCGTCCAATTTTTCCTCCTTGTCGGAAATTACAATTTTTTGGTTTAGCTTTTTCAAAACGCATTCTCGATTAGAGACCAATCAATTATATAGCCATTATATAGCCAATAAATGGTCTACAGAAGGAGATTCAAGCACTTTCTGTCTTTGTTCTGACTGAGGGGAGGAAGGCTTGCGGCGACGCCGTCGGGAGCTGGAAGAGTCAGGACAACCGCGGCGCTGGTGGAGTTCCGAGATGGTTTACGTCACGCAAGCACACTCTAAAACCGCGTGTGGCCTCATGCTTCATTTACCGCGAAATGTTTTCATTCGATGAATAAATGGTATAATTTTCTGGGGGCAATTGGTGAAATCGCCGGATTGAAGATTAGGCAAATCAGTGGCTCAAGGGGAGGCGAGAGGAATCCAAGTAAATCTTTTTTGCGGATTCTTTTACCGTCGAAAGAGGCTGTGGTTCTGAGAAAATCTAAGTGGTTTAGAGTAAATCTCGTGAAGCTTTCATCCAAGAATTTGAGGGAGGTTTCAAATCAGATCTCATCGCTTTATAAAACTTTTATCGGTGGAGAGGCTAAAGTTGGTATAACGCTTGGGGAGCAAAATTCTAGTTTTCGGGGAGGTGCTTGAAAATGCCGGTGCGGGCCTTTGCCTGTCTTAAAAGACCAGGTGCGAGAATAATTGTCCTGGTATTGACGTTATTCCTCTTCCTTGCCGCTATGCCCATTTTTCCCGGAGTTGGGAAGCCCGGGGAGATAATGACCCTGGCGGCCGAGGGCGACAAGGCCACCACTTGGTATCTGGCGGAAGGCTGCACCGTGGGCGGCTTCGAGACCTGGATTACCGCCGCCAATCCCGGGACCTCCCCCGCCGAATTGAGCCTCACCTTCCTCACGGAGGCGGGCAGCAAGCCGGGACCTCAGCACACCTTGGGACCGGGGCAGCGAGTCAGCTTCAACGCCGCCTCCTACGTGCTCTCCTCAGACCTTGCCACCGTGGTCAACTCCAACGTCCCGGTGGTGGTGGAGCGCTCCTGCTACTGGGGAGGAAGGACCGGGGGGCACTGCTCCCTGGGTGCCACCGCGCCGGAGAAGAACTGGTACCTGGCGGAAGGCTGCACCGTGGGCGGCTTCGAGACCTGGATTACCGCCGCCAATCCCGGGACCTCCCCCGCCGAATTGAGCCTCACCTTCCTCACGGAGGCGGGCAGCAAGCCGGGACCTCAGCACA
>JACVIX010000212.1 GCA_015711725.1 Candidatus Geothermincola primus
TGGGATCCCCTATTACCTTGTACCCCTCATCTCCTTCCCTAGGGGTGAGGCGGGAGTTGTTACAGAGGATCGCGGTTCTCAAAGTAAGTTCCAGCTTCTCCATCTCTTCCCGGGAGAGTTTCTTTCCTTCCATACCCCCTTTGCCGTCGCTTGCCACCATGAACTCCCCTTCAGGCGAGTACCCGGTTCCAGACACCTCTATATCCATCCAGGGGGTCCACAGGTGGCGCACGGTCATCTCATTCTGGGTGAGTGTTCCCGTTTTGTCGGTGCAGATCACCGTGGTGGAACCCAAGGTCTCAACGCTGGAGAGCTTTTTAACTAGGGCGTTTCTCTTGGCCATGCGCTGGGTGGCTACAGCCAAAGCCAAGGTGATGGTGGGAAGCAGACCCTCGGGAACGTTGGCCACGATGATCCCGATGGCGAATATCATATTATCGGAGAATGGGAGGTGCACCACGAACTGTCCCAGTAGAAAGAAGAGGATTCCCAGACTTATGGCCAGCAAAGCCACCAGTTTGGTTATTCTCTTCATCTGGATCTGGATGGGGGATTCCTCCTCCTTCACCGTCTGAGTGAGCCGGGCGATCTTCCCAAATTCGGTCTCCATTCCGGTGCGGTAAACTATGGCTCTGCCCGTGCCGGTGGCTACCGAGGTCCCCGCGAATACCAAGTTATTTATGTCCGTATAGGAGAGCGCTTCCTCGATGATGGGCTCAGCGGATCGTATCACCGGCTCGGATTCCCCGGTAAGGGCGGAATTGTCGGTTCGCATCTCCGAGCAGCTGATCAGTCTGGCGTCCGCAGATATCTGGTCCCCTTCAGCCAGTATGATCAGATCTCCCGGAACCAAGCGAGTTGACTCGATCTCCTTCTCTTCTCCATCCCGCATCACTACCGCCTTGGGAGGTAAAATTTTCCTCAAGGCCTCTATGGCTTTTTCCGCTTTGTACTCCTGAATAAAGGTGAAGATTGCGTTTATGATAATCACGCCGAAAATAGCCCAGCCCAGGGCGGCTTGATCGGAAAGGAAAGCTAAGATGCCACCGATCCAAAGAAGAATAGCGAAGAAGTTGGTGAGTAGCTTCAGGAACCTTTTCCAAAGTGGCTCTCTTTTAATCTCTTTTATCTCGTTTAAACCGTACGTCTCCAGGCGCTTTTCCGCCTCTTGTCCGGAGAGCCCTTCAGGTCCAGTACCCAATAGATCGTACAGCTCTTCGACGTTCAGTTGATAGATGTTTTCCCTTTTATCCTGCATCTCTCTTTTCTTCGCGTTTGGCTTGACGGCATCCCATAATATATTTTACTATCTGTAAAATTTTGATCCGGGATAGTCTACCCCAGATATCGTTTTTAGACGCGCGCAATCAGTTGACGACCCCATTTCTCACGCGCATATAAACGTTTAAGTTGTTTTATTGCTTCTCCATGCTTTATCTGCCGTTTGCTCCTGATGGATTATCGATGGCTCTTTCTTTTTCCGTTATTCCGAGTCCGTCAAAGATACGTCTTCAAGTAGTATATGAAAGAAAGTCTTGCCTCGTCTACATCTGGGGTGGATTTCTAGGAAATAAAGCGCTAAGCACGACTTCTTGGGAACGGAAGAAGGAATGTGGGAAAACTTTTCGGGAGCCATTTTCCGATGCGATATCCCCCCATCTATCCACTGGTTATCAACTTTGGTATAATTCAACGGGTGCGTGGAAAGAAGTTGATAAACGTTGATGAAGTAGGCGATGAGTTAAATCCAATGGAGGACCGAGAGAATTTATGCCTGGCATCGTGCTAGTGGGTGCCCAGTGGGGGGATGAAGGAAAAGGCAAGATAACCGATCTTCTTGCCGATGACATGCATGTCGTCGCTCGCTATCAGGGAGGAAACAACGCGGGGCATACCATCATCTATCAAGATAAAGTGCTCAAGCTGCATTTGATTCCATCTGGCATTCTTTACCCTCATATAATCTCGGTAATTGGCAACGGGGTGGTGGTTAACCCTGCGGTAATCGTCCAGGAGATGGACGAGTTGAATGAATTGGGAATCAGCACCGAAAACCTGCGCATCAGCCATAACGCCCACATCATTCTCAGATGCCACGAGGTGTTGGATGGGCTTTCTGAGGAATCCCGGGGAAGCTTTGGATTGGGTACTACCCGGAGAGGAATTGGGCCAACTTATGCGGACAAGGCCATGCGAGTGGGCTTGCGTATGCAGGATCTCGTCTATCCCCGAATTCTGGAGGAAAAAGGGAGACTACTTTTCAAGCTGAAGAACGAGATGATCGCTGGATTGTATCAAGCGCCACCGCTGGATATAGATGAGGAGATGGAAAAACTCCGCCATTACGCGGATAGGTTAAGACCATATATAGACGATACCTCTCTCATAATTAAAAGCGCTCTCAGGGAGGGCAAAAACGTGCTCTTCGAGGGGGCCCAGGGAACTCTTTTGGACCTGGACCATGGCACCTATCCCTATGTCACCTCCTCCAATCCCACTGCCGGAGGGGCGTGTACCGGAACCGGAGTGGGTCCCCGGGATATTGAGGAGATCATTGGGGTCTCCAAGGCTTATCTCACTCGGGTGGGTTCTGGACCCTTTCCCACGGAACAGAGCAATGAAATCGGGGAGGCGATGCAGAAGCTAGGGCAGGAGTTCGGCACCACCACCGGAAGGGTTAGAAGGTGCGGATGGCTGGATACGGTTCTGCTGAGGTACGCGGTGAGGATAAACACCATGACCAGCTTGGCCGTGACCAAGTTAGATGTGCTCTCTCAGTTCGATACCATCAAAGCTTGCGTGAGATACAAGTATGGGGACGAGCTCTTCGAGGAATTCCCCGTCCACCAGGAGATATTTTCACGGTGCGAGCCGGTCTACGTCGATATGCCGGGATGGGGAATAGATATCTCCGAGGCGACCACCCTGGAAGAACTTCCTCCGGAAGCCCGCTCCTATCTGCAATTCATTCAGGAGGAAGCGGGTATCCCTGTAAAGATCGTCTCGGTGGGACCGGAGCGTCGGCAGACCATCGTGATAGACGGGGGCGAGAGAAGGTTGGAGGAGAGAAAGTTTCTTTTCCAGGACGATTTGCCCCTCTGAGCGACGTCATCGGATACACTATACCTATCCTATACCTGTGCGCCCCTTGATGAATTTCAGCTAATCCCGGAAAAAGGACGAGAGGCTTTTAATTACATATTGTAAATAAATTTAATACTTCCATGTTGATAAGGGGCGATGAAATAACCAGGAGGGAGAGCGGCGACGTTTCTTCTCAAGCCAGGTCTTCACGCTTGTGAAGTTGATGCCCAAATAGAGGAGGGGAAAGCATTTTCCCGTTGGACGGGCGACTATAGGATGACAATAGGGAGAATATATTATTTTAAACTGAAGGGAGAGCGGCGACGGTTCTTCTCAAGCCAGGTCTTCACGCTTGTGAAGTTGATGCCCAAATAGAGGAGGGGAAAGCATTTTCCCGTTGGACGGGCGACTATAGGATGACAATAGGGAGAATATATTATT
>JACVIX010000213.1 GCA_015711725.1 Candidatus Geothermincola primus
AATGTAACGGCGTGTTCCTAGGTTTAGGGAATCTCAAATCATCTCAGACCCGCTTTTGGGTCATCGACTCGCGCCAGGTTGCAAATTGGAAAAAAGCGCTGATGTATAATATATGAGAAGCACGATAATAAGACAGGCGAGATGATAATTTTTCTTTCAACGAAGGAGGAAGGGATGCCTATTTACATCATGTTAACTAAACTGACCGACGAGGGCGCCAATACCATCAAGCGCAATCCAGCCCGCATCAAGGAAGTGAACAAAGACGTGGAGGCATTGGGCGCCAAGGTGCTCGCTCAGTACGCTGTTCTGGGACCCTACGATTTCATCAATATTTTAGAGGCACCGGACAACCAGACCATAGCCCGGGTATCGGTGAAACTGGCTTCCCGGGGAACCCTGAGGATACAGACCATGCCAGCCATACCCATCAATGAATTTATCCAAGCGGTGAGATAAAAATATATCGAAATATATCTTCTTGCCCGGATAAGGCTTAACGGCACGATCCCCAAAATCCCGGTCGGGGCCGGGAAAGATGAGATGGTCAATCATGCAGCTTTTAACCAGAAGCGAAGAGGAGACCAGGGAATTAGGCAGGAGAATCTCTTCCTGCTTGCGCGAGGGAGACATTCTGCTCATCCGCGGCGAATTGGGGGTGGGCAAGACTCGGCTGGTGCAGGGTATCGCCGCAGGGCTGGGCATCGACGAACATATCACCAGTCCTACTTTTACATTAATCCGAGAATATCAAGGAAGGCTTCCCCTCTATCATGTGGACCTTTACAGGTTGGAAGACGAGGATTTCCATTCACTAGGCCTGGAGGAATATCTGGAAGATGACGGGGTAATCTGCGTGGAATGGGGAGAGAAACTGGAAGGGACAATCCACTATAACCATCTTCTGGTGGAAATCTTATGGCAGGATGAAGGGACCAGGTTAGTGCGGCTCCAGCCCCGGGGAGGGGACTGGGGGGAAAGGCTTCAACGCATCCACCCGGAGGTGAAAGCCTTTGAGTGGTAAGGAATTCTTCCCTTTTCTGGGATTCGACCTCTCCACCCCCATAACCCTGGTGGTGGTCCAAGAATCACTCCGGGAGGGAAGGGGTCGCCTGGAGCAGTCAGGCCGGCGCGCGGAAAGGCTCTTCCCCATTTTGAAGGAGTTGCTGCAACAGTGTGGGCTAAGCCCCCGGGAGATTAACTCGGTGGGAGTTGGTCGGGGACCTGGATCTTTCACCGGGGTGAGGAACGCGGTGATGGCAGCTAAGGTAATAGCCCAGGTTCTCAAGGTACCTCTCTATGCCCCCACTACCCTGGAGATGATGGCATACTGGTGGGAAGAAGAGGGCTTGATCGCCCCGGTGTTAGATGCCCGCAGGGGAGAAGTCTACTACGCCCTTTACCGTCGAGCGGGAGAGGAAGCCAGCCCACTTATATCTCCCAAAGTGGCGCCTCCCCAAAAAGCCGCGATTGAGATCGGGGACAACGCCCAGATAGGCGAAACGCTGACGTTCGCCGGAAGCGGGGCGCAATGCTACCGAGAGATATTCTCTCAACTTGGAAAGATAAAGGAGGACTCATCACCCCCTCCCATAGCGCTGGTGAAAGCCTGCTTCAAAATTTGGGAGAGAGGAGAATCCATCTCTCCCTTGGAGCTGATCCCCTTGTACCTAAGGAAACCGGACGCGGAGGCGAGATTTTAAAGATGCAATATAATCACGAGGATATTTACAATATGAAAAATGACATTATGTTGATACGTAAAGCTAAACGCGAGGACCTCGAGGAAGTGCTACAAGTGGAAAGAGAGTCATTCGACTTCCCCTGGTCCAAAGGGATGTTTGAGCACGAGGTGTTTCGGGAAGAAGGCTTATTCCTGGTTGCCAGAGACCATAGAGGACTATTGGGATATACCGACGTTATCTATATATTGGAGGAAGGGCATATCGC
Source organism: Candidatus Geothermincola primus (assembly GCA_015711725.1). Lineage (GTDB taxonomy): Bacteria > Actinomycetota > Geothermincolia > Geothermincolales > Geothermincolaceae > Geothermincola > Geothermincola primus. The sequence continues at coordinate 1,951 of JACVIX010000213.1, forward strand.
CAACCTAGCGGTAAGGAAAGACGCGCGCGGAGAAGGAGTGGCCACCCTTTTGGTGTTGACCATGATCAAGGCCTCCATGAAACGGGGAATACGTTTCTTCACATTGGAAGTAAGAAGGTCCAATCAAGTCGCGATAAATCTCTATCGCAAGTTCGGCTTCGAGGTAATCGGGGAGAGAAGGAATTATTACATGGATGGGGAGGACGCTCTGATCATGTGGACGGAGGACGCTCAAGGACCCGCTTACATAGAGCTGCTGGAGGGGCTGGAGGAATCCCTGCACTCCAGGGCAGTATCTTTTGAGAAAGGGCTTATCTATGACTGAGAGAGGCAAGTTTGTTCTGGGTATCGAGACCTCCTGCGATGAGACTTCGGCGGGGGTGGTGGAGAACGGTCGCGTCATCCGCTCTAACGTGATAGCTTCCCAGAGCGACCTTCACGCTCGTTATGGCGGCGTGGTCCCGGAGATCGCTAGCCGGGCGCATCTGGAAAAACTCATCCCGGTGGTGGAGGAGTCCCTCGCTATAGCGGGCATCGGCTACCGCGACCTTGAAGGGGTGGCGGTCACCAGAGGACCCGGTCTCATCGGGGCACTGCTCACCGGCTTGTGTGCGGCCAAGGCGCTGGCGCTGGTGCTGGAAATCCCCCTGCTGGCGGTGAACCACTTGGAAGCTCACATTTATGCCAACTTCCTAGAACATCCCCACTTGGAGCCTCCCCTTATCGTCTTCGTGGTCTCGGGCGGACATACCATCCTCGCTTATATGCTCGCCCACGGCGAGTTCGAGCTCCTGGGGGAGACCTTGGACGACGCCGCGGGCGAGGCTTTCGACAAGATCGCACGTTTTCTCCACCTGGGGTATCCCGGCGGTCCGGCTATCGACAGGCTCTCCCGGGAGGGGGACCCTCACAAGATACACTTCCCCCGAGCCCTGGCGGACGACGGCACCTATAATTTCTCACTCTCGGGACTGAAGACAGCGGTGATAAATTACGTGCGCAGAATGGAAAGTTCTGGGGGAAAGATAAACCTGCCCGATCTGGTCGCCAGCTTCCAGGAAGCTGTGGTGGAAGTGCAGGTGAAAAAGATCGTACGTGCCGCCAGGGAGAAAGGGGCAGGAAAGGTGGCTCTGGCGGGAGGGGTGGCCGCAAATCGAACTCTTCGGAAAAGACTTGGGGAAGCTTTGAAAAAGGAGGGCGTGGAGCTCTATTACCCCTCTAGGGAGCTGTGTATGGACAACGGAGCCATGGTGGCCGCCCTGGGGTCTCGCATGCTGGAAGAGGGAATGGTGGCCTCCATGGAAGTGGAAGCTAAGTCGATTCTGCCCTTGCCCGGAAGAAGCGGCGCCTGAGCGTGGAAAAACGCGAAAAATAGAGAGTGACCACGAAATGCCGGCGGATCGATCCACCCCAAGCGATTATTATGCTCAAATAAGCGGGTTTTCATTCACCAAGCGGTAGCCAGTCGAGCCATTGACTTTCCCAGATGTCAATCCGTTTCCACTTT
>JACVIX010000214.1 GCA_015711725.1 Candidatus Geothermincola primus
ATTCTAAATTTTATAAATTACAACACGCAAGATAATTTTTACCTCGCCCAAGAGAGTATAACTGAACGATCGCCAAGTCAATTCTAAATTTTATAAATTACAACACGCAAGATAATTTTTCTCTCGCAAAAAGAGCTTGGCAAATCAACCATCTGCCAATTTCAATTTCCATCCTAGATTCCCCCTTGACTTACATATGAATATGATATTTACTAAAAATGACTGAATATTCATTCATAATTTAGGGAGTACGAGATGGAGAGGTCTGAGAGGAAAGATCTCATCACCGATAAACGCAGGAGACAGATACAGGCCGCGGCGATGAAGGTATTTTCCGAGAAAGGGTTTGGCAAAGCCACCATACCCGATATATCCAGGGAAGCCGGTATCGCCGTGGGAACTATCTACATCTATTTCCAGACCAAGCAGGAGATCCTCCTTTCCATACTGGAGGGGCATGTTCTTATAGAGCCCTTGGCTCATTTTCTGGATAAGGCGGGAGAGGTCGACGATCAGGATTTGCTCACCCTGATCTTCGAGGCGTGTCTCAAATTTGGTTTCGACAACGTCAACCAGTTTATCTTTCTGTTAGGGGAGATACTGCGGGATGACTATATCCGGAAGATGTACAGAAAACAAGCGGTTAAGCCGGCCATGAAAATAGTGGAGGATTATCTCCGTATGAGGATGGAAGCTGGCGACTTCAGCCCTTCCTTAGATACCGAGGTTGCAGCCCGCGCCCTGGTGGGCATGGTCATTGGGTTGGTGCTGCTCTACGGGATAGAACAAGATAAAGGCTCGAGATCCATGCAATGGAGGCGAATAGCGGGAGAACTTGCTCACTTCGTCTTAAGTGGGCTGGGAGAGAGAATGGAAAAAGAAGATGCGGGCGAGAAAGGCGATGGTTTAGGGGATATTAGAAATGGAGGTGTGGCGTGATGACGGTTAGCGCTAATTTTAAAAATTACGCATTGAAAAAAACTTTAAACGGTTTAATCTTCGCTCTTCCCACCGTGTCCGACGATTTCCTGCTCAGAAAAGCGGAGAGGTATGTGAGCACCATCCGCTATCCCGAGGCTCGGGAATTCGTGAGAGCCCTTATATTGCAGACCAAGAAGAAGCTGCCTCGACTGAGCAAGAACGTGAGGCAAGGAGCGGTCAACTTCATCACCAACGCACTTTTCTACAAGACCCCTTTGAGGGACGCTTTTGAGGAAGAGAATGGCTTTGCTCCACCCATCGTTCTGGTGATCAGCCCCACCATGCGCTGCAACCTTGCGTGCGAAGGGTGTTACGCGGGCATGTACACCAAGCAGGAGGACCTACCTTTGGAGGTCTTCGATCGCGTTCTTACTGAGGCGGAGGAGATGGGCATCTATTTCATAGTGGTCTCCGGGGGGGAGCCCCTTCTCTACAAACCCCTGTTTGAGATGTGCGAAAAGCACCGCGACATTACTTTCATGATGTATACAAACAGCACCCTGATAGATAGAAAGACGGCTGCGGAGATAGCCCGGTTGGGAAATGTGCTCCCCTGCATCTCTGTGGAGGGTTTCGAGGAAGAGACGGATTCGCGCAGGGGTAAGGGGGTCTATGCGAAGATCAACCAGGCTATGGACAACTTAAGAGAGGAAGGGGCTCTCTTCGGTTTCTCCGCGACCGTGACTAGGTTGAACAAGGACCTTTGGGTGAGAGACGAGTTCGTGGAGCACTATATCAACAAGGGATGCTTCATCGGCTGGTATTTCCAGTATATGCCGGTGGGGACCGAGCCTTCCTTGGAACTGATGACCACTCCGGAACAGAGGGATTATCGGCGCAGGAGGATAAATGAGCTTCGCCGGGAGAAACAGATACTCCTCTCCGATTTCTGGAATGACGGTCACCTGGTCGGCGGATGCCTCTCCGGGGGAAGGTCCTATATGCATATCAACTGCAAGGGCGAGGTGGAGCCCTGCGTCTTCGCTCACTTCGCGGTGGACAACATCAAGGACAAGACTTTAAAGGAAGTGCTTAATTCCGGTTTCTTCAAGGCTATAAGGGCAAGGCAGCCCTTTCACGATAATCTACTCCGGCCCTGTATGATCATCGATCATCCCTATATTTTAAGGGAAGTGGTGAAGGAAGGAGGGGCGGTGCCCACCCACCCGGAGGCGGAGGGCATCATCACTACCCTGGCCTCGGCGTTGGATGAATATGGCAGCGCGTACGGGGCTATCTCTGACCCGGTATGGCGGGAGTATGAGGAGATCTACGACGCCAACAAAGCCCGACTCTCAAGCGCATGATTGTCGGCAAAAGGATTATAAGGGGCGGGTTGAGTTCCCGCCCCTGCTCTTTTATGAATTTTTTAAAAAATAGGGAACGAGTAAGGCGATCCCAACCGATCAATAAAGAAAAAATTAACGTATCTCTTCTTTTGTGGTTATCTCTCCAAAGCAGTGCACGAATGAGAAAATCCTGTCCTACCGACCAATAAAGAAAAAAGTACGCCCCTCCTCCATTTGCGGGTGTACTCACGTAAGGTTGTCGCCCATGCCCTGGCATTACGGGTTTTAAAAGAAGTTATTTACCTTCCCCTTTTTGAATCCCAGATCATCTTTCGGTGATGGGAGGAGGAGCGATGAAACGGATAAACAAACCATTTTATGGATTATTGACCCTTGAGGAACTTGTTTTTCAGGTATAATTAAGCTTAAATCAAAAGCGGATAAACGTAAGTTAAAGAGGATAATTCCGGGACAGAGAATAGTATTAGATAATATCATTTTAAACCTTTAAAACGGAGGCCGCGTTCTGAGGTTGGTGTCGAATGGAGGAAAGAAGATGAAGTTGGAACCGGGCCAATTGGACCAGTTGCGCACGGGAGCGCTAACCGCCATAGACGGGCTCTGGTTCATGGCGGTGGAGAGGAAGCTCGGTTTTGAGAAGGCGCTGGAGCTGGATCTGGAAGTCTGGAATGCTTATGGGTTGATCATGCTCAAGCGATTGGTGCGCATGCTAGGCATGGAGCTTGATTCGGGAAATCCTCCCGACCTTGCAACCGTCAACTTCCTATTGGAGACTCTCTGTCGGGTGGACGGAACCGAGTGTTCTTGGGAGATCGCCGATGAAAGCACCTCTCTTTTCAGTGTCCATAGATGTTCCTGGTGGGATAATCTTTGCAGCGCAGGCCGGGAGAACTTGGTTCCCTGCGAAATGATCGACAACACCATCTTCGCCAACTGGTTGAAGGCGGTGGATCCCTCCATCACTCTGGAAATAACCAAATCCCTTCCCCGAGGAGATCAAGTCTGCACGTGGGTTTTGAAAAAAGCCGCGATTAAGGGAGACAAAACACTCCAATGAAAAAGATATGACATAATGTAAATACGCCAACTGGTTGAAGGCGG
>JACVIX010000215.1 GCA_015711725.1 Candidatus Geothermincola primus
GCTCGGCCAGAAACTTGCTCCAGTAGGGTCCCAAGTGCCAATTGAAATTGTATTCGATATGCCCAGACTCAAGAGTGAGTAGCTCGTAGCCCTCCGGGGTGTGGGTGATCTTCCGGTTATCCTTGTACAATCTCACAGTCATCACCTCCCTATCCCTCAGGGCAGATCCGCGCCCAGGATGAACACGTCGGACCAACTACACCCTCCGAAACCGGTGGCCAGAGCCTTTTTGGCGCCGGGCACCTGTCTTTCGCCGCACCTGCCCATGATCTGCCAAGCCGCCTCTCCCACGCGTATGAGGGCGGTGGCGCCGATGGGATTGGTGGAGATAACTCCTCCGGAAGGATTGATGGGGAGCTGCCCATCCATCTCGAAGACCCCCTTGCGGACGAGCTCAGGGGCTCCCCCCTTCTCACAGAACCACAGGGAATCCATCCACTTCACCCCACAGGTGGAGGCGGGCAGATAGAGCTCCGCTACGTCGAACTCTTTCAGGGGATCGGTGATGCCCGCTATTTTGTAAGCCTCCGCCGAAGCCCGCTCCAAGGTGGGCATCCAGGTCCACTCTAAATCGCCAAAGTGGGTATAATCATGCCTCACCACCGAGGCGTGGATCCAGGCGGGACGGGGACACAGTTTCTTGGCCTTCTCCTCCGTGCAAAAGATAACCGCACAGGATCCGTCGGAGCGGGGACACATGTCCAGGAACTTGATGGGATAGGAGAGCATGGGAGAATTGAGCACGTCCTCCACGGTGCAGGGCTGCCGATTATGGGCATAGGGGTTCCTCAAGGCATTGTTGCGATCCCTGGCCGCCACCATTGCCGCGTCCTCCTCGGTTGCCCCGTAAGCCTTCATATACATGGAATACTCTGTGGCCAGGGGCCCGATAGCTCCCGCGAAAGAATCCCGCTCCAGGGTGGGATTGGCGCAAGTGGCGATGGCCGCCTGGGTATCCGACTCCGAATTCTTTTCCCATCCCACCGCCAGCACGGTATCGAACATCCCCGAGGCCACGTGATAGAAACCACAGGCGGCCACTGTGGTCCCGGTGGTTCCCCCGGTGGTTACCTTGAACACGGGCTTCATGAAGGCGCCCAGCCCGTCTATAGCCCACATGTCCACGTAATTGATATTCTCAAAATGGTCCATATTGCCGATGACGATGGCGTCTATATCCTTGATGGTAAGCTGGGCGTCGTCCAAGGCGCGGGTTACCGCCTCGGAGATGAGCTCCACGCCTGATGCGTCCAATCGCTTAGCCGCGTGATGGGTCTGACCTACCCCGATTATTCCTACTCGTTTACCCATTCTCCTCACCCCCTACTTTGCCAGTATCCAAACGCAGTGGGACTGCCCGCAGATGCCATTGATACCATGCGCTAGGGCGGTCTCCGCCCCTTCCACCTGTCTCGAGCCAGCCTCGCCTCTCAGCTGGAGCACGCATTCCGCCACGCTGGCCAGCCCCGCCACCTGCACGGGGTGGGAGGAGAGTCTGCCTCCAGAGGGGTTAACGGGAAGCTCTCCTCCGAAATCGAAGGTACCCCTTCCCATATACTCCCCTCCCATTCCATCTTCGCAGAAGCCCAAGCCCTCCAGCCACATGAGCTCCATATAGGAGAAGGCGTCGTAGACCTCGGCCACGTCGATCTCTTTCAAAGGGTTTTCGATTCCGGCCATCTCGTACGCTTTTTTCGCGGCGTTCTTCAACGCTCGAGTGTCCGCTAAATCACGATCCCCCAGGCGGAAGGCATCGGCGCAGTGACCCACTCCCTTAAGCCACACCCGCTTGGCGTTGGTCGTCAATTTTTTAGCGTTCCTCTCCGCGGCCAGTATTACCGCGCAGGCCCCATCGGTGATCGGGGAGCAATCTAGCCTCTTCAGTGGTTCAGCCACCTTGGGGGAATTGAGCACGTCCTCCACGGTGATCTCCATGGGCATTAGCGCCAGAGGGTTACGCGTGGCGTTCCCATGGTTTTTCACCGAAACCAGGGCGAATTCCTCCTCGGTGGCTCCATACTTATACATGTAACGGCGCGCCTGCATGGCCGCCGCGGAAATGGCGTCCAATCCCAGCTTTCTCTCCACCAGAGGATCGAAAGCGCAGTTGGTTATGCCCTTCATATTGCTCTCGGTCCCTTTGTGATGTGAAACCACAAGGGTAGTACCGAAACTTCCCGAAAGTATTCGCATCATGCCGTAGAGCATCCCGAAGGTCCCGTCTCCCTCCACCGTGGTTATGTCCTTACCAAAAGCTCCCGACGCGTCGGAGATGGCCATACTGGAGATGGTACGCCCATCCCAGAAATCGCTGGAGACCGAGACCACGTTGTCTATTTCCTTGATGGTTATGCCGGCATCCTCCAGGGCTTTGCAGGTCACCTCATAAACCAACTCCGCGAAGGTATCCGGCTTGTTTTGTTCATATTTAGTCTGGCCAACTCCTATTACGGCCACTCTTTCCAATCTTCTCACCCCCAATTCCTAAAAGTCGACCATTGCTCAAACGACGGGGCGGAAATACTTTATGTCGAAAATGTTGCCTTCCCGCTCCTCCGCGAACACCGCCTCCATACGCATGCCTACCTTGACCTGATCCGGCTCCACTTCGTCGACGAGGTGGACCATACCGGTATCGGCTCCGTCCATCTTGATCACGCCATAGATGATTGGAGCTTTCTTGGGGTGAAGCGCGGGTTCCTCGTAGTGAACCACCGTGAAAGTCTCAAGAACGCCCGTTCCAGGCAATTCCACCCAGTCGAAGATGTCCTTATAGCAGTAGAGGCATTTTACCTTAGGGGGTACGAAAACCTTGTTGCAGGAGGGACAGCGGTTGCCCCAGATCTGCGCATGATCCCGCAGAAGACAGTAAAATTTACTTAAGGTCCTTCCCACCGTCCAGGTATAGGGCACGCTGATCTTGCCCTGATGAACCATGATTTCAACCTGATCTTTCCAGTCCGGCAAAACAATCACCTCCCTCTAAAAATGATTCTGCTTCGAATTGGTTGTGGGTCCGATATCGCATCTATCACCTCCTTGGATTTTTCATCCTCGGCTATTAGCAGGTTGCTCGCGAAAGCGAAAAGAACGCCTTCATTATTTTATTACTTTTACCTGCTTTAGTCATCAGCGAAGGCATGGGGAATTGGGAGCGCCGCTCGATCATTTCTCCCCGCTTGGCGCAGCGATGAAAAGAGACGGAAACTGTGGGGCTCGGGAACACCATAAATATTAAATTTCTCTCTTGTTCATAAGCGAAGGCATGGGGAATTGGGAGCGCCGCTCGATCATTTCTCCCCGCTTGGCGCAGCGATGGAAAGAGACGGAAACTGTGGGGCTCGGGAACACCATAAATATCAATTTCCTCTCGCCAAAGCGAA
>JACVIX010000216.1 GCA_015711725.1 Candidatus Geothermincola primus
CTACAGGGAGATGAATCGTCTATATCCAAGGAACCAGGAATGATCTACAGGGAGATGAATCGTCTATATCCAAGGAACCAGGAATGATCTACAGGGAGATGAATCGTCTCGTGATAGATTCAAACTCGTTTAAGCGGTGCTCTTTCCATGAATAAAAAACGCTCTGCCACTTTCCTCGCGCAGGCGGCGCCTTTCGCCGCGCTGGATAGCTTGCGCGTCTTTTTCAAAGTAAATATGCCCTTGCTCGGGTTCCAGACAAGCCGGACGCCAGTTTGAGTAGCTGAGTTATAATAAGCGGGAGGCTAGCGATAAGGCTCAGTCGGCGTGGTGAAAGGCAAGAGCGCCATGATCTTCCCGGAAAAAGCGCGGGTTTCACGAAGTTCGCTTGGCGTTCATCAATTTAAAGGGGGTGCGCTCGATGGATATTCTGGACCGGATCAGGGAAGGCTTGGTGGAAGGGGACACGGTGGTCCCTCTTGTGGAAGAGGCGCTGCACGCCCTGCCAGCCGCCGATATACTTGAAAAATCACTGGTGGTGGCCATGGAGAAAGTGGGGGAGCTATGGAAGGATGGCACCTACTTCCTCCCCGACATAGTCCTGGCCACGGAAGCCTTCAAGGAAGCTCTGGAGATACTCACCCCCCATCTGACCGAGGGCGAAGCGCCACGCAGGGGTAGGTATCTCATCGGGGTGGTGCGGGGCGACGTCCACGACCTGGGAAAGTCCATCGTCATCACCATGCTCACCTCCGGGGGATTTGAGGTCATCGACCTGGGAATCGACGTCCCAGTGGAAGTCTTCGTGGAGAAGGTTAGGGAGCTTGAACCGGATATACTGGGAATTGGAGCCTATATGTCCACCACCATGCTGCTCATGAAAGAGGTGATAAAGGCTCTGGAGGAGGCGGGACTAAGGGATAAGGTCAAGGTGATGGTGGGGGGCGTGCCCATAACTCCAGGATATGCCCAAGAGGTGGGGGCGGACAGCTATGGAAGAGACGCTCTGGAGGCGCTGGAGAACTCCCTTAAATTGATGGGGGCGGGATAGATGAAGACTCGAGACAAGATAATCCTTGGAAGCCTAGCTGCAGGCGGAACGCTGGGAGCTTGGTCTTTGGGACCTTCTTATCTCAAAGGCGCCCTAAAAGGCGCCGCTTATGCTCTTGGTCTAAAGGGACTGACGCTGGAGGGCATGGGGAGGTTATCCGCCACCATCATCCGTCGTGCCGATCACCCTCCCTGTCTGGCACAGATGCACGAGCACGTTCAGTATCTCACCCAGGTGCCACCCAAGGAATTCTATCTCACCGACGCCACCCGCATGGCCCAAGCGTTCAGACAGGTAAGCGACTGGTATGGGATGGATTTCCCCCTACCCTTCACCGACATCTATAATTACGAGGCGGAGGCGTTGGGAGCCCGCTTAATCTACAGCGACATCGACATGCCCACCATCGACCATTCCCATCCCTTGATTCAGGATCCTGGTGATCTGGACCGCGTGCCTGTCGACTTCACCATTGAGAGCGGGAGGCTGCGCTACTTAGCGGATAACGTCAAGGCAATTAAAGAATATTGCGGGCTGCCCCGCATACTTCCCTTCTGCGCCCCCTTCAGCCTGGCGGTGGGACTGCGCTCCTATCCCCGGCTCATCCGGGATATGCGCAGGGACCCTCACTTCGCCCATCAACTCCTCACCTGGATAACCGACGAGGTACACCCCCGGCTCATCCGCATCATCAGAGAAGAGACGGGGGCCCGGCTGGGCATGGCCGCGGACGCCTGGGCTTGCGTTCCCAACCTTACTCTGGAGATGCTGGAAAAATGGGTGGCTCCTTATAACGCTCGTCTCAAAGAGAACGCACGCAAGCTAGGAATGCAGGTGATGGTGGTTGCCTCCGGCGACTACTGCGAGGAAAACCGGGAAAGATTCAACCGCCAGACCATGGAATCCTGCTGGCGTTTCTTCTCTCGCGCCGCCCTGGGCGACTGGGTGAGCAAAGGAATACCTATCATGGGCATGGGGCGTACCCAGGAATGGCCGCTGGAATGGCTGCGGGATTTCGCCTCCAGAGATCCCCTGAGGCTTTACGGAAAACGTTTCGTCATCGCCGGTTATAACGCCAGATTCATCCGTGAAGGTCCCATCGAAGCCATCGTGGATTATACCAGGCGGGTCATAGACGTCCTGGGCAGGGAAGGCAGGCTTATGTTTTTCTTCGCCCAGATACCCGCCTCCACCCCGCCGGAACACGTGCACGCCGCCGTGAGCGCCATCAAGACCTTTGGGCGATACCCCATCGCAGATGATCTGAATAGGATGAAATGGGAGATGCCCGCCTTCGAGCCCTTCGAACAATGGCTGGAAAAAAGTGGCGCATAACGTTTTTCCGTAATTGCGAGCAATTAAATTACATACTGTAAATTAACTTGAAGTTTCCCTCTCGTAATAATCGATGATGATGAGGTTTTTATAAGGAGTTGGATAATTGCGAAACCCAGCTTGTGAACACGCTTTTCCCCACTGAGGGCATAAACCGTTTTTGTAGGCGAATGGATATCAGGAAGCCGCACGCTTAAGCTGGTTGATCCTCCTGCGCGTCTCGCGCACATATGTCGAGAGTCCCTCCTGGTTGAGACACTGGGATAGCATCCCCAACTCTTTGACCAGCTCTCTAGCCCGCTCGTAGTCTCCTTCGCCGATTAACGCCTCCACCTTCTCGCTTAACTCTCGCGCGTATTCCTCCGCCTGCTCTATCATCTCTTGGCGGTCGCAGATTACATTCTGCCCGCACTGGGGACATTTGCGGAAGGTCAACGGTCCGCAGCACATCACGTTTCCCACGGGTTGAAAGAGCTCGGCCTCCCCAGAATACCCACAGTTATCGCACTCGATGAGCATTGGTCCCCACTTCCCTGGTTCCTTCCCACGAGTAACTTAAATCCTCTTCTCCAGAGGAATATATTCTCACTTTCCTCCCAGCTTCGGCTCAGATATCTCTTTTTTACCCCGAAAATGGTGCCGCCAAACAACTTTACTTAGCCTCAAAGGAGGCGCAGCTCTCCCCGCCCTCTTGTGCGGACCTGGGCTTGGCGGTCCAGTACTCGCTCTTTCCGTCCGACTCACGCCTCACGCAATCTCCCCGCGAAGGGTCGTCTTCCAAGGGGAAAAACCATTTGCAGTCGTTGCAGGTGGCCATTCCTCTACCTCCTTTAACCTCCAACTGTAACCACTAAATCCTCATTCAGGAATATGTCCACGATATCCCGGAGTCTCTCTTCCGGGTAACCCTCTCCCTGGGGATAAGGATAATCCAGCCC
>JACVIX010000217.1 GCA_015711725.1 Candidatus Geothermincola primus
GCCTGGGGAGGACCGCGCCATCTTGGAGATTTTAGCCTCCCAGATGGGAAACGCCATAGCCCGACTCCAGGCGCTGGAAGCCCTAAAAGAGAGCGAGGAGAGGTATAGGCTTCTCTTTGAACGCGCTGGGGATGGGATCTTTATATTGGATAGGGAGATGAGGATAACCAGCGTGAATCGCAAGGTATGCGAACTATCTGGTTACTCCGAGGGTGAATTGGTGGGCAAGGACATCCTGGAGGTGGGAATACTTCATCCCGATGAGACGCTCAAGGCGGTGAACGCCCTGCAAAAAATCTTCCTGGGTGAGAAGGAGGTTACCGAGGAGCTTCGGTTCATAAGAAAAGACGGAACGCTGGTGCTGGGAGAGGTCACCGCCACCGCCATCTACGATGAGGAAGGCGAGATAATAAGCGTCACCAATATCGTCCGGGATGTAACCCAGCGAAAAGAAATAGAGGAGGAGCTCAGGGAGAGCGAGCTTTCCCTGCGCCGCATCACCGAAAATATGCTGGATATGGTGGTGCAAACCGACAAACGGGCATTTATTACCTACGCCAGCCCCTCCTGTGAGAAAATATTGGGTTTTAAGCCGGCTGAGCTGGTGGGAAAGACCGCCTTCGAGCTGGTTCACCCCGATGACCTCCAACGAGTGGCAGAGGCCTTCCAGAGAGCGAGGGAGACTTTAAAATCAGACAAATTAGAGTATCGTTCCCTACACGCTCAAGGCCACTACGTCTGGCTGGAGACCCTGGGCAACCCCCTCTTCGACGAGGCGGGGGAGCTGATCGGGGCGGTCTTCACCACCCGAGACATCACCGACCGCAAGCGGGTGGAGGAAGCTCTAAAAGAAAGCGAGGAACGCTATCGCATGCTCTTTCAGCGCTCTCCCATCGGGGTTTTCCAGTACGACACCCGCTTGACTCTCACCGATTTCAACCAGCGCTTCGTGGAAATACTTAAATCCAGCAGGGAGAAACTTCTAGGTCTCGACCTGAACACCATAAAGGACCAAAGGGTGCTTCCCACCATCCGCGCCGCCCTTAAAGGAGAGGAAGGTTTCTACGAGGGCCCTTACGTTACCACCACCAGCGGAGCCAGCATCTGGGAGATGCTGCGCACCGTGCCCCTATATGACGCCCAGGGCGATATCGTGGGCGGCATGGGTATAGTGGAGGACATCACCGAGCGCAAGCTCATTGAGGAGACCCTGGCTGTAGAGCGGGAGCAGCTCCTCTCCATATTCGAGGGGATAAACGAAGCCGTCTACGTGACTGACCCATTCACCTATGAAGTGCTCTTCGTGAATCGGGCTTTGCGGGAGATACTAGTAAAGGACCCCGTGGGGGGGTTATGTTATCGGGAATTCCAGGGCAGGGACCGGCCTTGTGACTTTTGCACTAACCACATCATACTGGAGCATAAGGGTGAGCCCTACCGCTGGGAATATCATAATCCCCTTTTAGATAAGGATTATTCAATAACCGATCGCATCATCAAATGGCCGGACGGGCGGGACGTGCGCTTCGAGTTGGCCATCGACATCACCGACCGCAAGCGGGCGGAGGAGGCGCTCAAGGTAAGCGAGGAGCGCTTCCGTTCCATTATCGAGAACACCTCGGACATGATTATTATCGTGGATCGGGAGGTAAGAATCGATTATTCCAGCCCCTCTTGCGAGCGAGTCCTGGGTTATACCGCGGAAGATCTGATGGGCAAAAGCGCCTTCGATTTCATCCATCCGGAAGACATTCCTCGTATCGAAGACTACTTCACGAAGAGCCTTTCCGTTGCGGGATACATGAAGCCAGCGGAGCTGCGCATCCGTCGCAAGGATGGCTCTTGGGGCTTTTTTGAAGCGGTGGGCAATAACCTTCTGGACAAACCGGCGGTGCGGGGTGTCGTGGTCACCATCAGGGATATCTCCGAGCGCAAGCAGGCGGAGCTAATCCTCAAACAATCCGAGGAGATGTACAAGTCCATCTTCCAGAGTATCGGGATAGCCATATGCCTGGTGGACGTAGATAATTTCATCACCTTCATGAACCAAGAGTTTGCCAGGATGACCGGATGTTCCCAGGAAGAGATAGAGGCTGGCTTGAAAATAACCGGTTTAATCGAGCACGAGGAGATGGTGGCGTACCTGAAGAGCCATTCTGAGGTGGTTTCGGGAAGGGAGTCCTTCAAGAACCTGGAATGCAGGTTACACGACAAGTTTGGCAATATGTTCCATGTGAGCATGAACTTAAGCATCTTGCCCAACACAGACCAGTGCGTGATATCCCTGATTGACACCACTTGGGAGAAGTATTATATGCAGACTCTCAAGGACAATACCGAGCGGTTGAAGGATTTCCTGACCATCGCCGCCCATGAGTTGCGCCATCCCATCACTGTGGTCCAGGGTTACGCCCATACCCTGGTACATAATTTTGAGCGTATCCCCTCGGAGAAGCTTCCTTCATTTCTCCAGCCCATCGGGGAGGCGGCGGAGAGGCTCACCGTGATCGTGGACGAGCTAATGAATATCTCCCGCATCGAGAACGAGCGTTTTCCCATCAAAAAGGAGAAAGTGGAAACGAGCGATTTAATCGCCAAAGCGGTGGAGGAGATGCGAGCGAGAAGATTCGATAATCAGTTCAATCTCGCCGTCTCCGAGGGGGCGAGTCGAATAGAAGCGGATCCTCAGAAGTTTCTACAACTTATGGCCATCCTCTTGGAGAACGCGGTGAACTACTCTCCCGAAGGATCGCCAGTGGACATTCAGGTGGAACGTTCAGATGGGGAGGTAACCTTCTCGGTGATGGACCGGGGACCGGGGGTGCCGGAGGAGTCCCGAGAGCTCATCTTCGAGCGCTTCTACCAGGTGGATGACGTGATGCATCACTCCAAGCCTGGCTTGGGGTTGGGCCTCAATATCGCCAGGCATATCGTGGAGGCGCATGGGGGAAGAATCTGGCATGAGCCGCGGGAAGGGGGAGGATCTATCTTCAAGTTTGCCCTCCCTGCGGAATAACGGTAAACTTACAAGGCGCCCTCCCTATGACCTTGCCCGGACAATAGAGGTGCGCTTAAAAGCTATCCTCCACATAACCATCGCCGCGGAGTAACGGTAAAATTACAAGGTGTCTCTCCCTATGACCTTGCCCTGATAAAATATAACTTAAGCAAACAAGGCACAACTTCCCATAACTTTGCCCAGATAATAAAGGTAAGCGTATAAGGAAACACCTCCCTATAACCTTGCACAGACAAAAATATAAGTAAGATATAAGTAAGTAAACAAGGAACAACATCCTATAAACTTGCCCAGATAATAAA
>JACVIX010000218.1 GCA_015711725.1 Candidatus Geothermincola primus
AATAACTCGCTATCTATCTCGGCTGCAACCATCCAGACAGGTTAAGGGGGGAAATACCATGGCGGTCAAGAAGATGACCCGAAGCGAGGCGGGCCGAAAGGGCGGCCAGACCACTATGAGAAAGTAAGGGTCGGAATTTTACCAGAGAATTGGAAGGGTGGGGGGAAAGAGAGGGGGAAACACCACCAAGGAAAGATACGGAATAGGCTTCTATAGAACCATCGGCAAAAAGGGCGGTATGAAATAGCCTAATAAATACGATACCTGTCCCCATTCCCAAATGTCCGTGTCTCAATTTCGGAATCCAAATCAAGAATTCCATACAGACCAAATTACTAAAAGCCACTTGAAAAAAGATCCGCAATTACTCTCGCGGTTGAGGTAATGGTTTTCCGGGCGGGAGTGGAGTTAGGCAATGCGAGGATTCTCCCTTTATATGTTATAATTTTTAACCGGTATCGCACAAAAATAGTGGCAGTATCCATCTACAGCACCGAAGCGGAGAGGAGCGATCTTGCGTACCAGCGTAGACGTACATAACTTCTTACAAGCTGAGGATATTCCTCACGAGTTGAGCAAATTTTCCGGGATCGCACGCAATTCAGAACAAATCGCTGCGCTGCTTGGGCTGAAAACACATCAGGTTATCAAGGTTCTCCTGCTTTTCGCGGATGGTGAGCCCTTCATTGCCTTAATACCAGGGGATTGCAAGGCGGATTATTCCAAACTGAAGAAGGTCTTGAAAGCCTCCTCCATCAGAATGGCAACACCGGACGAAGTTAGAGAGCTAACCGGATACTTGGTGGGTTACACCCCGCCGGTGGCCTTGCTGAAAAAACTCCCCACATATATAGATATTCAAGCTCTCCGCGAAGATGTGGTGTACGTAGGGGGCGGGGAACCGCAGACCATATTGAAAATCCGCTCTTATGACCTGGTTAGAGCAACAGACGCAGAAGTAGTGGAAATCGTGAAATGATAGGACTTCCTGACCCTCGTCGCTAGAGAAGATGACAGTAATTTCCGCCGCCGCATTCCTGCTCGCATGTCTTTTAGGCTTGGTGACCGGTTTCCTCTCCGGGGCCTTCGGTATTGGCGGCGGGATAGTCTCAACCCCATCCATCAGGCTGATACTCATGAAGCCCCCGGGTATCGCATTGGGAACCACTCTCCCTTTGTGTATTCCTGCCGCCTTTACCGGGGGACTCAATTATCTTCGTTCGCAAAAGGTAAGCAGGGAAGCGGCTAAACTAGCTATCCCCGCCGGGTTTTTAACTTCCGCCGCGGGTGCTTATGTAACCAGATACCTGAACCTGCACTGGTTAATGGCGTTAACCGCTATCTTGATACTCTATTTATCTCTGCGAACTTTTCAACAGGTTTTCAGGGTTGGGGAGACGAAGAACAAGTTGACCGGAGAAGAGGTGCCAGTTGATACCATCCCCATTCGCTATAAATATTTGATCACCGGGCTCTTCGCTGGCTTCTTATCCGGACTGCTGGGTTTGGGGGGTGGCTTCATTCTCGTGCCGGGATTTTATCTATGGGCAGGCATGGAGCTGAAGGAGGCCTTGGGGACCTCCCTGATAACCATCACGGCCATCGCCATTCCTGGGACGGTGATCCACGCGCTATTAGGGCATATCGACTGGTGGATCTTTCTGGCACTGGCCATTGGCGTTTTCCCCGGTTCATTCTTGGGTTCCCGTTTCACCCTCAAAGCTCAGGACAGATTAGTGCTCTTCCTCTTTTCTCTTCTCCTTTTCGCTACGGGTATAATATTCCTATTCAAGGAACTATCCATTATTTTGTGATGACATCAGGGCTTGAGCCCTGCATATCTAAAGGGGGGAGAGAGATAGAAATTAGCAAGGCAGGGACTGAAGAGAGGGAAAGATACTGGAAATATATAAGAAGAACCAATTTCTTCCAGTCCAGGAGTTTGTATAATCAATTCTTTTCGGAGCTCGCCGGGGAATTATATTATCTGAAAAGAGGGATTTCCGTGAACCTAGTTCTCCTCGGCAAGTGGAGAAGTGATAGTGACTTTCATATGCTCTGGATGATCAAAAGCGATCCCACCCTGCAGTTTTTCCTGATTACTCGCACTCTAAGCGACTACCTTAGGGAGGGCTCTATGATCATCACCCGCATGCTACCCCGCGAGGAGACCGAAACTTTCGAGAAAGCGGGGTTCTCCCACTTCCAGACTATCCTACTACTCGAAGGGAGTAGGCAGACCGTCGCCCCCCATCTGAAATTCCCCTCACCATTTAACATAAGAGGATTTCGCAAGGGTGACATTGAAGAGGTATTAAAATTAGATCATCTTGCTTTTGGCGATTTCTGGAAACTGGACAATTGGAATTTGCGTCATATTTCCGGTTTCTGCAGGTTGAACAATCTGCTAGTAGCCCAACACGAGGACGTTCTCGTCGGTTATTGTATTGCAGGCGTGACCGAGCAGATGGGATTTATTCAGAGGCTGGCTGTCCGTCCTGGATTTCAGCGTAGAGGGTTAGGCAAGGCTTTGATAAGCAGACAATTACGCTGGATGAGAGATCTGGGAGTGAGAATGTTCTTTGTTAACACCCAGGAAAACAACCATGTCTCTCAAAGGCTCTATCACAACATGGGTTTCAGCATATCCGTAACTCCCCGATATATCTATAAATATTTACATGGCGAAGAATATCGTTGCTGGTAAAGGTGGAGATTGGGTTGTGGAGTAGGATGTCGATTGGTAAACGTTGCCTGGCAATGTGGCTTTTTAGCCTAGGATGCGTTCTTCTCGCCTTACTCCCTTATATAATCCTTCCGCAAGCATTGTGCCTCCCCCAGGAGGCGACCTCTGTCCAAATAGCTGTCTCCAAGGAGGCGTACTGGTTTAACGGCAGGGAGAAGATGAATCTGGAAGTGGAGATAACCAACCACGAGAGCGGTGGCATTGAGGGTGTGGACATCCTATTCAAACTTTTAACCCCTCTAAAAAATGTCTCCGAGATGGAAGACTTCCTCAACGCCAAGAGGCGCAAGATATTGAATATCGAGGTCCTAGGCTCCGATCTCAAGCTTCAGCCCGGGAGTAACCTTTTTAAATGTTCCATCGCCCTCTCCAACCTAGGTTTGGAAAGCGGAGTCTATCCCTACATCGTGTCAGCGAACCGGAGTGACCAGTTCCTCGGGGAGAAAAGGTGTTTTCTGGTGATTCATAAATCCCTAACGGGAAACCCTATAAATATCGCCCCAC
>JACVIX010000219.1 GCA_015711725.1 Candidatus Geothermincola primus
GGGAAGTGGATGCGGTTGATTGTAACATCTATATGGGTTGGGGAAGTGGATGCGGTTGATTGTAACATCTATATGGGTTGGGGAAGTGGATGCGGTTGATTATACAATGGGGCACGAAAACATCCTGGGGTCTTACTCATAGACACTTGTACGGCGGGGATGGATTAGTTTAGCTTTTTGAGGTTTATCCTCGCGGTCACAACGCGACCCTCTCCGCTCGGGAGATCAGGGATATAACGCTCCGGGCAATAGTCTATACGGGAAAGTCTGCGACGCCCATTGTTCCCGATATGCTCTTGATACATCCTTAGGCAATGGGACCAAAGTTAGAAGAACAACCTAGAATCGTTCGGGCACATTCTTATATTATGAAAATAGTACAGTTCATTAACTACAGTATGTTAATTAAAATGATGCAGGTTATTACCTCGATTATATTTTAATCTGTTCTTCTTGCCGACGGCGCGAACTATTCAAGGGGATGAATAGGCTTGTTCATCCTTTTTAGCCGTTTCCTCTTTTTTTCAGCTCTTTTCCTCTCCTTTCTTCTCCGCCATGCTCGCCACCATCTCCTCGGCTTTCTTCAGAATAAGCTGCCCGCTCTGCAGCAGCCTCTGCAAGTCGGCGAAGTCGCTCTCCTCCACCACCTCGATCTCCCCCTCGTAGGTTCCCTCCATGAGCTGATGGGAGACCCTGGCGATCTCCTCGATGGGACGGGTGATATACCTGCGGGTGAAATAGCGGAGGATGGCGGTGGAGAGTAATATCGCCACTCCTATGGCCACAAGGCCCAATACCACTTGGGTGATGATCATGTTCCGTCGTTCCCTCGAGTATATGTCACTCAGAGCTTTCATCTCCTCGGTCTCGTCGATGGCGAAGTTGGCGAATTGATTATGCCCGTAACCTGGGAATGATGTGGCGTGGTATATAGAGATGAAGGTGCCCTCTTTTCCGGAGATTTGGTTCAAGATTAGATATCCCTCCGGAGGCATGGAATCCGGGATATCGGTTAATACCAATCCCTCTTTGACCTCCATCGCCACTGGCTTTCCATCGGCGACGAAAAGATAATATTCGGCATCGTAGGTGGATTGGAGGATGCTGGCGATAAATTTGACCACCTGGGAGAAATTCCCCGTCATGGCTTCCTGCATCATCTCCTGGTTGATATTCTTGGTGAACTCGGGCTTCATCTGCAAGTTCCGGGCCGCATTGGCGGTCTGGTCGAAATAGCGTATGATCTGGTCGATCACGTTCTGCTTCGCCTCTCTCTCCTCTCGGTTGACGCGGCTGATAGATGTCAACGTGAAGATTAACACTATACCGATGGTGAAGATGAGCAGGATGGCCGTGATCCACAGGATAAACCTTCTCATCTCCTTGCCTTTGGTGGCCATGTACCTCACCTCCGATCTGGAAGCCGACAAGTGGATAATGCCTTCCTTTAAAAGCTTGACCGTATTATAATCTTACACACATATATAACCTTTCTATTACCTTCTAAACTCCCATATTTCCTGACAGGTTAGTTAAGTTACCTTGCCTCTTTTGGTGAGCAATCGTTAGTCTTATATTCTCTCTTGAATTGGTTCAACCAATTTGCTTATAATATTGATTGGTTCAACCAATGAAATTAGATATTTACGCGGGGATTCACGCTGGTTTCGGGAGGAAAGGACGGAAAAGGTATGCTGGGAAGGGATGCGAGATGTTGAATATGGCCAGGAATGCCTTGTCAAAGATTATACCCGCCATGGTGGGCTATGAAGAGGAACTTTCCCCTCAAGAGATGGAGGAGGTTATCGGGGAGATCGACCTTTTCCTCTCGGCGGGGGCGCCGGAGTTCAAGTTTCTCTATTACGGGGTCCTGGGTATCACCGACTTGCTCCCTTTGGTGGTCAAAGGAAAAACCTTGCATTCATTGGATAGGGAGGAGATAGCTCGCTTCCTCAACCGGCTCTATGCCAGCCGCTCCGCTCTGTTGCGAGGATTGGCCATTCTCTTAGGGGCGCCTATCCAGCTATCCTACTATAATCGCGAGGAGGAGAGCCGGAGGTTGGGGTTCGATCGACGGGAGCTGAAGCAGGAGGCGGAGAAGCGAGTGGTCACCCGGGATCGCGATTGAGTATTATTCCGAAATTTTATAAATAAATTTACATATAGTAAATAATGGCGTTTAAGCCAGAAATGATGGATTTCCGTTTGGGGAAATGAGAAAAGCGAAATAGAACACGAAGCGTGGGACATTGATAGATGGGAAAGGGAAGGCGGACGTTACGTCAAACGCGAAATTTTATAGGTATTCAGACCGTTTATAGAAGTCATATTCCGGGACGGAGGTTGGGCGGTGATTTTTTTAAAGCGTGACGAGAAAATGGAAGAAGTAGAGGCCGACGTGGCCATTATCGGTTCCGGCGCTGGTGGAGCGGTGGTGGCACGAGAACTGGCTTCCGAGGGATACAGGGTGATAATCCTGGAGGAGGGGGCTTATTTCAAACGGGAGAGGGATTTCAACCTCAACCCGGTGGAGTCCTTCCGGGCCATGTACCGTGACGGGGGTCAGACCGTCACTTTAGGCAATCCCTACATCACCTTGCCCCTGGGCTGCACGGTGGGTGGCACCACCACGGTCAATTCGGGAACCTGCCTGCGCATGCCACACAAGGTGTTGATGCGCTGGCACCTGGAGCATGGCCTCACCGAGATTACTTGGGATGAGCTCAACCTCCTTTACGGAGCCATAGAGGAGTACCTCTTCGTTAAAAGGGCGGATCCCGAGGTGGCAGGGAAAAACGCCACCCTCTTTCTGGAAACCGCTCAGAGTATGGGTCTATCCGGTGGCTGGCTGCCCCGCAACGCCAAGGACTGCGAGGGTTACGGAGTCTGCGTCTTCGGCTGTCCTTCCGGTTCCAAACAGAGCATGGACGTATCCTATATCCCCGACGCGTTGAAATCGGGGGCGATGCTCTATTCCCGCTGCCGCGCGGAGAAAATAATTATAAGCGACGGCAGAGCCACTGGAGTGGAAGCTCGTCTCCTCGATGTGGCAGAAGGGCCTGGTTCGGGGCTGCGGGTGAATGCCCGGGCGGTGGTCCTGGCCGCTGGAGCCATCTTCAGCCCCCATCTCTTGTTGCGCCAGGGAATCTGCAACTCCTCCGGGGAGGTGGGGCGCAACCTCCATATCCATCCCAGTACCGGGGTTGTCGCGGAGATGAACCAGCCGGTGGGCA
>JACVIX010000220.1 GCA_015711725.1 Candidatus Geothermincola primus
CTTCAAATCCAGGAAAAGGAGAATTCTCTCCCTTCTTCTTCCCCACCATCAGAAAAGGCCCAGCTGCTCCCCGTCTTTCTCCTCTCCTTGTACTGCCTGGGCAGCGGAAGCCTCCATACCCACGGCCTCGCCTAATTCTTCCTCAGCTTCCATCTCCTCATCCAGGTACTGCCTCAGCCGCTGAAAATCATCTATCAAAGTGCTCTTCAGAGGGGGCTTGTGCAGGGCGGCGGCGGGGTGGTAGAGAGGAACATAGAGATAGCCGTCCTTACGGAACTTCTTTCCCCTCAGGGAGGTGATTCCCGCGGAGGTAGAAAGTAAGGTTTTAGTGGCGTGATTCCCTAGGGTGCATATAATGCGAGGTTTGATGATCTCGATCTGCTTGAAAAGATAGGGGGTGCAGGTTTCCAACTCTTCCGGAAGAGGGTCCCGGTTATCGGGAGGCCGACATTTGAGGGTGTTGGCTATGTAAATATCCTTTCTCACCAATCCTATGGAAGCTAGAAGCTGGTCGAGAAACTGGCCCGCCGGACCCACGAAAGGTATGCCCTGTTGGTCCTCGTAGAAACCGGGTGCTTCCCCCACAAAGATGATGTCCGCGTTCTCGTTGCCCACCCCGAAGACGAAATTAGTCCTGGTCTTGCCCAAAGGACAGCGGTCACAGTCATGTATTGCTTGATAGAGCTCACTGAGCGTGGCGCATTTTTCCCAGTCCCCCACCATCTGCCCTCCCCAGGGTAATCAGGATTTACAGCTGGTGCAGGTACTGGCGGTGCAGGAACTGCAGCCGGAGCCTCCCGACGAGCTAACAAAGTCCCCAGACGCGGCCGAGCCGCTTTTGAATCCAAAGGTGGAGAAGAGCTTTTTTACCTCCTCGCACCCGCAATCGGGGCAAGAGGAGGCCCCGTTATCGTTCATGCTGCGCGCGAAATACTCGAAAACTTTACCGCAGCAACCGCATTTATACTCATAAAAAGGCATCTTCATTGCCTCCTTTGAAATTTTTCCCTGTCACAGATAATCGCCAGCGCCGAAGCGCCTTTACATATCTAAGTATATGATAACCAAAAGTTCGCATTCACACAATTACGTAAATCAACCTGAACGCCCAGGAATGAAGGGTGATTTTAACATTCTTTCACCGCCTGAAAAGCGCCAAACGGAGGAACCAGCGCCAAGCGGCCCGGATGTCTCATCCGAATGAACCCCACCAGCGGACGCCCCACTTTCATTGCCGCCACCAAGGATGGAGAAATCTCCTCGCTCATGTCGCTCTTATAAACCTTTCCCAGATAAGTTTATCTATGGATAGGTGGGGAGGTCATTTAGAACTCTTTGAATCTCCTTGGCAACTCTCTCCTGCTCCTCCATGACCAGCGCCAGTTCCAGAGACTCCCTCGCTTCCTTTCCCCCGATCTGCCCCAAGGCACGCACCGCTTCCAGCCGATCCGTCTCCACTTTGCTGGACAAGAGCCTCAACAGTAGGCGTACGGAAGAACGGGCCTTCAGCCTACCCATGGCGCGCGCCGCCTGAGCGCGCACTCCCGGTGAGGGATCGTCCAGAAGCTCACTGATGGGCGACCAGAGTGTAGGGTCGTCCACCTTGGAGAGGGAATCGATGGCGCGCAGGCGCACGATATTGGCGCTGTCGGAGAGAGCGTCGATGAGAAAGGAGACGCTTCTTCTGTCCTGAAACTCTCCCAGGGCGCGCACCGCGCTGTAACGCAGGATCAGGCTAGAGGAGCGGGTCATGCGGCAAAGAGCGGGCACCGCCTTGGGATCACGTATCTCCGCCAAGGCATCGACGATGAACTGGGCCACCCCAGCTTCCTCTTTCTTTAGCTGCCGGAGGAGGGGGCCTACCGAGGCACGGGAACCTATCCCCCCCAAGGCGCGCGCCGCCCCTTTGCGCACCTCAGGGTTGCTATTCTCCATGGCGGATATAAGAAAGGGAGTGGCGTCCTCTCCCAACCGTATGAGCGTTTCGCACGCCTGCATACGAACATGCGCCTGGGAGTGTCCCAGAAACTTAACTATCCGCTCGATATCTCCCTCTTCGAAAAGTTTCTGAAAGTCGGGCGCGCTTTCCATATCGATCAACCGCTTTCGCTCGCATTACCGCCAGATCCGCCCGGTTCCTTTTACCCCAGCTTTTCCAGCGAATTTTCCTAGATTGCCTTGTTCTTTATTATAACTTCATTTTACCCGATACATAAAGTAAAATTCGGCGACTCTTTTTCGGCAAGACGAGTGGCCTCTGGGATCTTTTGTCAGGCACAAGGGAGAGAGATGACGGTTATCAAGCTGTGATCCCGCTTTTTACGCGAAGGACCTATCCGCGGGATAAAGCGTCGATGCGAGCATGAAGGCGAAAAACATGTTAGGAAACATTAGGAGAAAGCTGACCTTTTGGGGCTTCGTCATCGCCCTTGTCTACGCCTATGGCATCAACATGCTCATGCAGACGCTCATATACAATTTCGACTTGGGCACAGTGCTTCTAGGCGTGTACTCCTTTCTTATCAATGGAGCGGTGGTACTTCCCTTAGCTATTCTGATTTTGTGGTTTCGCTTCGGTTCCATAACTAGAGCAATCTGGGACTACGAAAACTGCGCTAGGGAGGTGGAAAAACCCCAATTGGCATGGAAAGTCATGCGGGAATGCGAATGGTATCCATTACAGCTGGGCATCATAGGGATCCTCATCGCCGCTTATCTATTCATCGCGGTAGGAGTCACCTTTATCCTCTTCGAACGGGTATCCTCAGCCCTCGCCATCAATTTTATCATCATGGGCCTTAGCGTCTCCGCCGCCATGGGCTTTCTGGAGTTCTTCGTATTGCACAGCATCTTACATCCTGTAAGAAAAATTTATTATCCCCATCTGCGAGCGGAAGATAGGCTCAAAGGCGTGACTATCCGTTCCCGCATAATCATCCTGGTGGTTATGCTTGCCGCTTTTCCTGTGGTGGTGAGCGTGACCACCGCGGTGGTACGCAATATCATAACCATGCGGAAACTCTTACAGGACCAGAGCGAGGAGCACGCCGCATGGATGGCGGAAACCCTCGCCCATGGAGAAGAAATTGGCAAAAAAACGGTCGCACTGGAGGAGGCATTAGAGCGCTTCCAGCATTTTCAACACCAGT
>JACVIX010000221.1 GCA_015711725.1 Candidatus Geothermincola primus
AACCTTACTCGCTCTTCTGCCTGGACAGGTAATCCTGGATAGCCGCCCTGATCCCGTCGGCGGCCAGATTGGAGCAGTGCATCTTCTCCGGGGGGAGTCCCCCCAACTCCTCAGCCACATCCCGATTGGTTATCTTCAAGGCTTCATCCAGGGTCTTTCCTTTGACCATCTCCGTGCCCATACTGCCGGACGCCACCGCCGCTCCACAGCCAAATGTCTTGAACTTCACGTCCGCAAGTCTTCCATCCTCCACTTTGATGGTGATCTTGATCATGTCCCCGCATACCGGGTTTCCCACCTCACCCACACCATCAGGATTCTCGATCTCCCCCACGTTCCTGGGGTTCCTGAAGTGCTCAATTACTGTATCGGTATACATCTGGTCTAACCTCGCTAGCTTACCTTTTACCAAGTTACGTTTTCGTCAATCGCTAACTTCGATCTATAGAGATCCTCTGCTGGAACAGCCTCATACGTAAGGGACCGATCTCCCCTATAGGCATGCTTTCTCCCTTTTCTCGCGCGATTCTTTACCTTTCTTTCCCCACTACGTTGGGCAATTTCCCATTTTTTCGTCGTTTTTAACATTTCCGAGAATAGCACCGCTCCGCAAAGGATGTCAACAGAGCCCCACAATCCCAAATCCCATCTATCTGCTCGAAGATTTACTGGGATATACCGCTTTCTAAGAGAGATTTAACGGAACCTCTCAAGCCAAACTTTAATCTAGCTGGTGGAAGTCTAGATTCAAAGTTTCTGGCTGGTGTCATTAGCGTGAACGCCACGGTTCAATATTTGTCGGCTTCGCCATTGAACTGGTCGCCCCGACGAGTGCGCCGTTTCCACTCATCCGCCATCCTCACCTCCTGGCCGCTGGAGGAAGGACGATAATACTCACGTCCTTTTAAGTTTTCCGGAAGATAATCTTGCTCCACGTAGTGGTCTGGATAGTTATGGGGATAACGATAATCGACCCCATGGCCCAGCTTTTTAGCCCCGGGATAATGACTGTCCCGCAGGTGAGGGGGTACCTGTGCGGACTCCACCCGCTCCACATCTCGCATGGCTCCGTCTATCCCCTGTATCACGGAGTTGCTTTTGGGTGCCAGGGAGAGGTAGATGGCGGCATGGGCAAGGATGATCCTGGCTTCAGGTAAGCCCACATATTCCACTCCGCGAGCGGCTGCCTCCGCTAGCAGCAGAGCTCGGCTGTCTGCTAAGCCGATATCCTCCGAGGCGAAGATAAGCATTCGTCTGGCGATGAAACGCGGGTCCTCGCCGGCATAAATCATCCTTGCCAGCCAGTAAAGAGAGGCATGGGGATCAGAACCACGCATAGATTTGATGAAAGCGGAGATGGTGTCATAATGACCGTCACCCCATTTATCGTAGAGAAGGGCTTTATGTTGGGCCGCCCGTTCCGCGATTTCCAGAGTGATCTTTTTCTCTTTTCCCTCCTCTATCAGCAATGAGGCGGCTTCTAAGGTGTTAAGAGCCACCCGAGCGTCGCCTCCAGCTAGGTTGATTATATGATTCAGGGCGTTCTCCTCAACCTCCAGTCCCAGTTCCCCCAGCCCGCGTTCCCGATCCTGCAATGCCGTGCGAATAATTTCGTGTATCTCCTCAGCGCTTAAAGGCCTTAACCGAAAAATCTTGGAACGGGAAACAAGAGCGGAGTTCACCTCAAAGTAGGGGTTTTCCGTGGTGGCGCCCACCAGAATGATCACCCCATCTTCCACCGCCGGAAGTAGGGCATCCTGCTGAGCCTTATTGAAGCGGTGAATCTCATCGATGAAGAGTATGGTCCTGGTTCCGTAAAGGCTCTTGCGCTCTGCCGCCTCCGAGATGATTTTGCGCACCTCCCCCACTCCGCTTGTGACCGCGCTGATTTGCTGGAAATGGGCTTTGGTCAGGTTGGCGATAATTCGGGCCAGGGTGGTCTTTCCCGAGCCGGGTGGTCCCCAGAAAATGGCGGTCTGCAGCAGGTCGTTCTCTATGGCATTGCGCAGGAGGGTGCCCTCACCCACGACTTCCTCCTGGCCTATGAACTCTTCCAAAGTGCGAGGACGCATGCGTACCGCCAAAGGAGCGTCCCGCTTCAGCGAGTCCTGCAATTGCTGCTCAAATAGATCCATATACAACTCCTCAATTTCCCGTCATTTTTTATTTTAAATCCTGACAAAGACAAAAGCGGTCAAATGGTTGGAGAACATCTTCTGAGAGAGAATATTTTTCGTGAGGTCCCTGCTGCCACGGAAGTTTCAGATGAACGGCCTACTCGCTCCTCGCCTTACGCTGTTTACAAAGCCTGATCTGGAGAAATGAAGAAACTCCACCTTGCCGTCTTCGCTGCTATATTTGAACCTGCTCTCCCGCAGGTGGGCGCCTACCGTCGGTTTCCGCAGTCCCCTACCCGGGATTGGGGCATTGCGTCCGCCTACGGACCCCAGCTCCCTCTAATAAGATGTTGGCTCAAAATACATCTTACAGAGAATGACGTACAAGGTAGAGCATCTTTCTAGTAAGATAATATCACAACGTTTCGCAATCCTCAAGGACTTGTCTTGGTTTACATACTTAAATTTTTTACATTATGTATATTTTTATTTCACGTATTTTTGATTTCCGTTTGGAAAAGTATTTTTTCTTATTTAAACAGATTTTTATCGCACTTTCTATGTTTAAAGGTATAGTGAAATTCCGTTATCTTTATTATTATCTTTATTATTTTATAGGTGCATATTCCGTTAATTTTTGCCATTTTTGAGTTATATGAATTGTTAAGCTTTATATCATTTAAATCCTCGTCTTTTACTTTTTTAATATTCCCATATTTTTTAGTTTTCAACATGTAAAATGCTCATCAGAATGTTTCACTTTTAAATCTAAGAGGGGGGCCCTCAGGGCCCCCCTTTTTTTCTCTCCGTTGCCTCTTCCCGCTCTATTGGGAGTATCCGATGGAGGCGGTGGCCCAGACCCTCCCTGGACCATACATGGCTCGCTCCACCACCACCGGGATATCGGAAGCCACCAGGGTGGAGAGGTTGGCG
>JACVIX010000222.1 GCA_015711725.1 Candidatus Geothermincola primus
TCACCAGACGGGAGGGCACCCCGACAAGGCGGCTCATCAAGGCGAAAGCGGAGGCGAAATGTTCGCAATAGCCCCTCCTGGATTCGAAGAGAAAGAAGTACAAGCTATCTTGATCGGGGTCTTGAGGAGGAACCTCCAGGGAATAGGGGTAATGGTCACGTAGATAGTCCTTGATGGCCATTACCTTATCATAGGGAGTGACGGCGTTGGCTACTATCTCGGAGACGAGCTCCTTGATCTCCGGAGCCAACTCGGGGAGCTGTAGATAATTCGCCATCTCCTCCGGGGAGGAGAGAGGAGGCGCGTTGCGCAATGCTTCTAGGGGGGGCTGAGGGATGTCGGACACCACGCTGTAGGTAAGCCCCTGATCCAGAAGGAAGGGGCTCTTAATGCTCAGGTAGTGGTCTACCACCAGGCGGTCGGAAGGGAAATAGATCTGCCAGGGATGGTAAGCTCCTAGAACCACGTTGGCCATCTCCCGCTCTATATAAAATGTCTGGATGGTTTCGCGGGTGTAACGACGGTCCTTCAGTTCGTTTATGGGAATCTCCAAGGGCACCTTGGCGGACTCCAGAGGGATGTTTGCCTCAAGCGTTCTGGACCAGGACTGGCCTTGATAATGATCGAAGACCACGCCGCGCCAGTAGGCGGGGGCGCTGGACTTTACCCGCATAACCAGTTTGTCCGATAAAATTCCCCTCATCCGTAGGTCCAGGAAGGGCGCGATGCCATAATAGGAGTCGGGGTCCACCGGCAGTGGTATCCTGGGTAATTTGCTGGGCAGGTTGGGATACCCCGGATTCCTGATGTTCCCCCTTAGATCCTGTGGCGCGGTTCGCCGAGGGGAGAAAGGGAGCAACCCGAGATAGTTGAATTCTTGGGGGAAGACGGAGGTAAGAGCTATTCCTAAAACCAGGATAATCGCCAGGACCGCAAGCGAAGCCTTAGCCAGGTCGAGCAGGGACCTTCTACGGGGCGCATCTTCTTTTTGCGCCCAGGCTCCCTCCTTGAGCCTGGAGGCTTCCATCAGCACCAACGCGGGCACGGCGAGTATTAGATAGAGCACTATATAGAAGACATAGGAAGCGGTGAAAGCGAAAGCGCTGGCGAGATTGAGCAGCACGAAGGAGCTTATCAGGGAGATGATCAGGTCCTTCCTTGCGGGAAGGTCGAAACTGTGAAGGACTTGAACCCAGAGGAACAGCGTGGTAAGGGGCAGTCGGAGATCATAATAGGATTGAGGAACCTCTAGAAGAAATCTCAGCAACAGGTAAGCCATAGGAAAGGTTAAAACCAACTTTAACATCCAGTTATTTTTCTTTCGGCGCGCGTGGCTGACTAGAGAGCCTAAGCTTATCCCCAGAAAGGAGAGAAACAGAGTCACGCCTCCCAGAACCTGCTGGCGCCAGAGGGCGATGATGGCGATGGCCATGGTCGCCCATACCGCCCAGCGAGCAAGGCCGGAATCCTCCACATTCCTTTCCAGGCTTATACGCTTGTAGTAATCAATGGCTCTTGCAAACATCTCTCTATGGAGTCACCTCTGGAGTAAAGGCTGAAACTGCCGACCCAGGCGGGAAGTTCCTGCCGCCACTTTTCTATAAGCTCCTCGCCCGCCAGGGTCTGAGGAGATAGGCTGGGATCAAAGGTCCTCGCTTCCAGCAACACTATACCCACCTCCACCAGCGGGGGAACCTCATCCATCAGCTTTTCCAGGTCGCAGTGGAGGGAGGGGACCAGCATTATCAAGATCGATCCCTCGGGGATTTCCCATCTTGCGCGGGAGAGGACTTTGTGTGGCTCCAGCTCCGCTTGATCGGTCAGAGAGGCTAAATCGCGTAATGAGGCGTTCAAGGAGACCGCCGTGCGGGTCACTACGCCTTCGCCCTCCCCGTAGATGAGCTGGGCGGGATGGCCGGTGGTGAGGGCGTAGTTAATTAAAGTGGCCCCTATGCGGGCACAGTTGTCCAGGGTGCTATCCCCCTCGGGCCCTACGTCGCTTCCTCTGGGGTTGCTTATAAAGACGGAGAGAAGCGAACCCCGCTCCATCTCGAATTCCCTCACGATAAGCTGGTTAAGTTTGGCGGTGGAGCGCCAGTGAATATAACGTAGGGGATCCCCGGAGCGATATTCCCTGACCCCGTAAAACTCCATGCTTTGACCTTTCGTGGAGTGTTCCAAACTGGTCTCGTGATGGCGCAAGAAACTGTCCGCCAGGGGCAAAGAGGAGATTTCCCGGAAGCTAGGAAAAACGGTGATGGGGGAGTCCAAGAAGACGGTCTTGTGGGCGAAGGCCAAACCCAGCCAGCCGCTAGAGACGATTCTCATGCGATAGCGGGGAAACATCCCTCGACAGGAAAGAATTCGGGGCACCTTGTAGACGAATTCCTCGCCCGAGCGCAGAAGGGGGATGAAAAGGGAGACTTTGTGGTTGAAAAGCACGCTTTTTTCGCCAGGGGTGAGCGCGTTCTCCTCCTTCCCGGACTCCATAGGCGGCATCAGGCTTTTTTTCAGGGATTTGAGCAATCCCGCCGCTGTGGGCTTAAGTTCTCCACTCGCCTTCTTCGAGTCGCTTTCCCAACCATGGTCCTCCACCAGCAGAAGCCTTCGCGAGAGCCTGCCCAGGTTTCTCACGGATGGCATCACCACCACCGTCTCTCCCTCTTCCGCCTCGCTGGAAGCGGCTATTTTCAGTTCCATCCGGGATACGCTCCAACGGGCGATGAAGTATGACACGGGCACCGACGAGAGGAGAATGGAGGCTAGAAAAAAAAACCATCTAGTCTGCAAGTTCATTCCTATGAGAAATAGAGAGAAGCTCAACAGAACCACCAAGAAAGGACGCATCTTAAAGCGATCCAGCTTCTCCAAGAGGAGGAAGATGAAAATGAGCGAAAAGGTCGCCGCCAGAATGATTCCGAAAAACAAATTAAACCTCCTGCTAATCCACCGGAACCGGCACCCTCTCCATTAAACCTCCTGCTAATCCACCGGAACCGGCACCCTCTCCATTAAACCTCCTGCTAATCCACCGGAACCGGC
>JACVIX010000223.1 GCA_015711725.1 Candidatus Geothermincola primus
ATTGAAATTGGCAGATGGTTGATTTGCCAAGCTCTTTTTGCGAGAGAAAAATTATCTTGCGTGTTGTAATTTATAAAATTTAGAATTGACTTGGCGATCGTTCAGTTATACTCTCTTGAGCGAGGTAAAAATTTATCTTGCGTGTTGTAATTTATAAAATTTAGAATTGACTTGGCGATCGTTCAGTTATACTCTCTTGGGCGAGGTAAAAATTTATCTTGCGTGTTGTAATTCATATAATTTTAATTCACTAGGCGATTGTACTGCCAAACTCTCTTGGGCTGGAACAAGATTTATCTTAAGTGTTGTAATTTATATAATTTTAAATTGACTAGGCGATCGTTAAGTTAAACTGTCTTGGACGGGAGCAATATTTATCTTACGGTATTGCAATTTATATAAATCGAGCAAGAGCGGCGTCATCAATGATTCCATTTCCCACCTATAACCACTCGACATCCAAGGCAAGAAACGCCGATGTCTACAGTGATTCAAGTAACGAATAAGTTGGTTCTTTTAGGCTTCCCTTAACGGAGTAAAAGGTATTCAAGAATTTCTCATGTCAAAAAGCGGTGTTGCCGCTTGTCTTCTTCCCTTGACCGCTTTCGTTCGCATATCTCGTTCATGTCCTCGCCATTTAAGTTTCATTCGTCATGTAAACAGGCCTCATTTTTACGGGTCATTCATCCCTATCTCTCTTCCAAAAGTTTTTCTCCGCCACCAAGATTTTATTTTCCACGCCCTAGACCCATTAAGTTCCCCGTCATTGAGCTTCGAAGCGCTCTCTTCTAAAATCAACTGGACCAAATATGTCCCTGCGCCAACGATACGGCAAATCGATGATGGTCCCCGGTTGGCTTATAGAAGTGAGGGCGTCAAACATATCCTTGAGGATGGTGCGCTGCATATCGATATGGTCTGGTTCGCCCAAAGGTGAGCCGTAGGGAAAGCGCAGATAAAGCGACCTGGGCGCTTTTACCTTCTCGGTTATCTCCCGATTGAGGGAGAGAGCCACCGTGGATATACCATATCCTTCCACGACTCTGGCGATGAGACCCACCGCCCGGTTACACATGGGTCATCCCGGAGTGAAAAGCGCCACGTCCACCTGGTCTTCCCTTAGCGCCCGAGCTACCTGGTGGGCGGTTCCCGTCTCCGGGTTCACCAGCTCATGGACATGCAGATCAAACCCAAAACTGAAAAAATTGGCGGAAACCGACCCGATAACTCCCTCCTCAACCAGTTCCCTAAGCCTCTCCATTGGAAAGATCACGTTGATGTCTTGCTCCGCGCGATCGTGAGGATAGTGGGTATGGGCGATGCGCAAGAGACTTACATCCGCATCCGAGGGGATGGCGCGGTAGCTGCTATCCCCAAGGGCGGCGTCCACATCGAAGGGTTCCTGTCCCTCCAGATAGACCCCAGTCGTGGTAATCAGGCTCACCCGCGCTTCTTCCAGCGGTTTTCGCAAAGGGGTAAAGGGAATCTCCAGCGCCTTTTCCCCCGCGGCTAAGGGCCGCATGGCCAACTCCACCAGTCCCCTAGCGGAGTTTATCAACCTCACCCCCAACGAGGAATTGGTCAACTTCCCCAACAATCTCCACATCTTGGCCTTCTCGAACCAGCCCATCTTCTCACCTCAAAGCTTCAACCTGTAACTATTTCTAATGCAACACGACTTTATTTTCTCCTAGATCACGGCTTTCTTTCTTCCTCACCCCTTAACCGAGGAAAATATGATCTCCCCGCCTTTCCGTCTTCCGCTGGCTCCCGCCTCTTTCAGCACCACCGCCACCAAAACGTCCATGCGGGAAGGTAGTCGCTGGAATTTCATCGCCTTCTTTATGTTGATATAGGGATCGTCTATGCCCCTCATCTCCTCGACGATCTGCGGCACGGTAGCCTCTCCTAATCTGGAAAGCGCTTGGAGGACCCCTTCCTTCAGCCGTGAGTAATACTCCTCGAACATGCAGAAGAAGGCGGCACATTCCTCCTTTCCCCGGGCTACGTCCTTAACTTGCACGGAATGGAGTGGGTCAAAGCCGAACTTTTCGAAGACCGGGGGGAGAAAGGTGGGGGAGCGGTGGGAATCGGTGGCCTGTTCCACATATCCCTCCTCAGCCATGCGCCGAAATTTGGCGCAAACCTCTATTAAGCGGTCTAGAGAACTGTAATAGAAAGCGGGATTGATCTCCACAGTGGCATCTCCCGATATGAGTAGCTTATGCCCCGGATCGTAGAGGGAGACATGGCCTGGGGTGTGGGAAGCGTCATGGATGAGGAGGAAGCGTCCCAGCTCCCATCCCTTAAGCTCCTCCCCGCCGAAGCTCCTACTCACCCTCTTCTCCATGCCGAGAAGTTCTAATTTCCCCGCCATATTGTCGATGCCCGCGAAAATCACACGGAAATGCTGTTTGAGCATGGATAAAGCCAAGTTGTGGTTGATGCGGGAGGCCACCTTGATCGCCGCCATGGGGCCGCTGTATTCGAAGAATTCGAAGATGTCGTAAATCCTGTCCAACTCCAGGAAGTCATCCATGAAATTGGGGAGAAAATCTAAAACTTCCCTCTCAGGCTCCGGGAGGAGAAAGCGCCATTGGCTAAATCCCGACTCGCGGACGACATCGATATTTCCCGCATGATCGAAATGCCCCTGGGTGAGCAGAAGCACCAGCTGCTTGACCCCATCTCTGCGGAACCGCCTCATCAACTCCAGCACCCGCTCCCTGTAAAAGGGATAAAGCCCGGTGTCCAGCATCACCAAGGTATCCCCGTCCCGCAGGAGAAATATGTTGGAGGAGGCGGGTTTTATGACGAAATAATCGCTTATATAGCCCTCCAGCATAAAGACGTCCGGGGCTATCTCCCGGACAAACGATCTC
>JACVIX010000224.1 GCA_015711725.1 Candidatus Geothermincola primus
CTCTGGAGTGCGCCGCCAGCAGCAAGTTTTGGATGAAAGCCCCCACCGACATGATATCCTTCTCTCGATCGTATGAACTGTCATGATCTAGGAAAACGGCGATGAGCAGAGGAGCGCCTTTCACAGTGGAGGAATATCTGGTCAAAGTGGCCAGACCCTTCGCTTTCTCCCTATCCCGCACGATAACCAGCCTCCAGGGTTGATTGTTCAGGCCAGAGGGCGCCCACCTCCCAGCATCCAGAAGAGCCTCAATTATCTCCTCGCTCACGCCTTCTTGGGAAAAAACCCGCACGCTCCGGCGGGTTCTGATGGCTTCCTCCACTTCCATTCTCTCTCCCCCTTTTATGTAACTTTTATTTAAGTTCTCAGTGTTATTTATCTCACAATGTAAAACCTTCAATTAGCAGAGTTCTTGCGTAAAAATTTTTCAATCTCAACGTGAATGATCCGCTGGCGTTAAGACAACTGCGCAGTGAGATCACGCAAAATGATATATTCATGAAAATTTCTCATCTATTCAGAGTTTTCAGCCACGAAATATTCCAAGGGTATCGCTTGATACGCGCTCCTTTTTTGCCCGTGTTAGCTTCGGTTCTCTTCCCACTCCTTCATCTCCATTTCCCGCAGCGCCTTCTTGTTCACCTTGCCCACCTCGGTGAGGGGCATCTCTTCCAGGAAGACCACCGCGCGAGGAAGCGCATACTTGGCCACCCTCTCCCGCAGATAGGCCAGGAGGTCCTCCTCGCTCACCTTGCCCCGATAATCCTCCTTTAACTGCACGAAGACCTTCACCCGTTCGCTTCCCGGTCTGTCGGGATCGGGCACCCCCACGGTAGCCGCCACTTCCGTGGCGGGATGATCGTAGAGGATGTCATCCACCTCCCTGGTGTAGACCTTGAACCCCGAGACGATGATCATATCCTTGGTTCGATCCACGATGGAAAAATAACCCTGTGAATCCATTTTCACCACGTCACCCGTATGCACGAAACCCTGGCTATCCAAACCCTTTCCCGGCTCAGGCCAATAACCCAGCATGGTTTGGGGCCCTTTCAACAGCATCTCCCCCACCAGCTCCTCGCGGCTCAATTTTTCCCAGGGGATAGGTTCTTCAGTCTCCACTTCCACCACTTTCACTTCGGTGTCGGGAAGGGGGATGCCGATGGTGGCGCGCTTTTCAATGCCTCGAGCCTTCCTGGACAGCATCGGAAGTTTTCCCAAAAGGTTCATCTGGGCGAGAAAGAACCTGCCAAACCGCCTGGGTCCCACTAATCTAGCCACTCCTCTAAATAGGGCAACTCCCACCGCGTTGAAAACCAGGCTGTTCAGCATCCGCATCATCCTCCTTCCCCCCATTGCCCTGATGTTGGCGGAGACATTGAAGTGGGACACCGCGGTGAGCTCAGATAATCCATAGCCCTCGCTGATGAACCCCCTGCCCGACTGGGAATATTTCTCCTGCACGCTGGGGGGGAGAGGGGCCGCCCCGGAGATGCCTATTACCTTCGCCCTCCCCTCCTCCTCCATCAATTTCATAAACTGGGTGGGAAGACCTACCTGCAACACGGGGTTGTATCTTTTAGCCAGATCCAGCATGGAACGGTAGTCTCGGGGATCCACCACCAATAACATGTTGTAACCTTCCCCGATCATGGTATGCATGACGCTATGTCCATAACTGTGAAAGAAGGGGTTGCCCATAAGCACGGACATGTTTCCCCGGAAAACCTTGCGCACGGGCCCGAAGACCGATGGATTCTGCATAGCGTTAGCTATAACATTGCGGTGTGTGAGCATGCACCCTTTTGCCACACCGGTGGTCCCCCCAGTGAAAATGACGGTCTCCAAATCCCTTGAGGGCTCGATTTTCACCCGGGGTGGCACCGGTTTGGCCTGATCTATCACCTCAGTGAGCCACAGAGCTCCAGGAAATCGCGCACGGGAGGGCTTCTTCGCAGAGTAATCTTCCAGCGCTGTAACCAGGAGTAGCATCTCTCCCATGAAATCTCTCAGTTGCTCAGCCAGATGGAAATACTGGTCTAAACAGATTAAAGCCTTGGGGGTGCACTGGGCGAATTTCCTGGCAAGGCTCTCCTGCGCTTCCAAGAAACTACAGGGAACATGGGCCCCTCCCGCTTTGGAGATTCCGGCGTCGGCGATCACGTACTGCAGCGAGGTGGGTAGGAGGGTGGCTACCCGGTCGCCCTTGTCCACGCCTAGTTCCGATAGGGCATAGGCTAACCTATCCGCGTGCTCCTTTACCTCCCGGTAGGAAAGCTCCAGCTCGAGCTGCACGCATCCCATACGGGGATATCGCTCGGCGGAGCGGTCTAAAAGGAAGTGTGTGGGCTCTTCAGGATAAGGTTCAAGAGTGCGGGGGATACCGCAGGCTTTATACTCTCCCAGCCATGGATATTCCATTTCTAGCCTCCCAAATAAAGAATCAAAAGACAGGCATCATTCGCTTCGCTATTCCGTCAATTCGCTCAAGATGGAAATCCAGCCATATCGAATAATCTATGTCATGATTTAAGACTAATCGATAACCTTGAAAGACTCGCTTATCACCTACAATGGTTTGAGGTCATGGTGAAACTTCCACTTAAACTATTTATGCGCTTTTATTTTTGCCGGACTATGTTTCCGATCATCCCGCTTATGCGCTTTTATT
>JACVIX010000225.1 GCA_015711725.1 Candidatus Geothermincola primus
TTGAGATGGGAGTGGTAGGCGAAGGTGAATTCACCTTCGTGAAGTTGCTTGAGCTGCTGGAAGCGAGAGCAGACCCTTCGCGCCTCCCAGGAATCGCCATCAGGCGTGAGGGGAGAGGAATAATAAACGCCGGGACACGAGTTCCTCAACTGAGCCAACTCCCCCTTCCAGACAGAGATACTTTCAACGTGAACCTTTATAATTGGCGACTTGGGCAACCTGGCATCCCCTATGTGGCTAATCTGCAATCGCGCCGTGGTTGCCCCAAGCATTGTATCTACTGCTCCAACCCTATTGTGGAAGGGAAAACTATAAGGGTACGAGAGGTTGAAGGGGTGGCGAGCGAGCTTTTAGCTTTAAAGGAAGCCCATGATATCCACTTCGCCATCTTCACCGATTCCCTCTTCAATGCCCCCTATGACTATACCCAAGCTATATGCGAGGCGATCGTCCGTATGGAATCCCCCCTAGAATGGAGCGCTATCTTTTACCCCTCCGCGGAAGGGCTGCCTCTCCTGGAAAAGATGCGGGAGGCGGGTTGCGTAAGCCTGAGTCTGGGCAATGAGAGCGGATCCGATCTCATGTTGAATAATTTAAAGAAGGGTTTTACCAAGGAGGACGCGCTCCAGGCGATCAAGGAGGCCCAACGAGTGGGCTTGAGGCTAAACTGTTTCCTCCTGCTGGGCGGTCCTGGGGAGACCCGAAGGACGGTGGAGGAGAGCGTTGAGTTCCTTACGGAAATGGAGCCGGAGATGGTCACTGTGACAGTGGGAGTGAGGATCTATCCAGGTTGCGAGCTTGAGCGAATCGCCCTGAGGGAGGGGGTGACCTCTCCCCACCAGAACCTCCTTTATCCTACCTTTTACATCTCGCCGGAGGTGGAGCCTTGGCTATACGATTACATGACCAAGATCTGCTCCGAGCGCCATGGCTGGTCTCTATAGGATCTCTATAAGTTACTATCAGAGACCTTTTCTTGCTCCTCCGCATCATCCCTCTTTTTTCGCTAAACCGCGCAAGATAAGACTTCGAGGAGTAACTATGGGCTTCTTCTATTCCGCCAAAGTTAGCGGGGCGCCACCTTGCCAGGATCACAAAATGGCTCTTAATATTATCTTCAGACCTCCACCTCCACCGGTAGATGAGCGAACAAAAGAATGGTTTTTTTCACCGGCATTCCCGTAATCGTTTCCAAAGCCTGGCGGTAATTCTCCATCTGGACCCGATATCGGTTCACCCTTTCTTGCACTTCCCCTTCCCCTAGAAAGTCGCTCTTATAATCCACCAGGATCAACCCATCATCTTCCTCTAAGAGAAGGTCCACAATGCCCTCTACCAAAACTCCATCCCGATAGAGGGAAAAGGGCACTTCCCTGAATATCCGCCGAGCATCCGCCGCGCTTACCATAGTCTCACAATTAAGGGTGTTTACTAATAATCTGTAAATTTCATCCCGCAGTTCAGGATTTACCTCCCTTTTCACCCATTCTCTGAGTTCGCTATCATTATGTCTCGCCCTTTTCAGTTCTATCTCGCGCATCAGCCTATGATAGATCTCGCCCCGCTCTCGCCCATCACCCTTTTTACCAGATTCGCTTCCCTTGTCATTTTCTCTATCCCCGGCTGCCAGATGATAGAAGCTACTACTATAGGAGTTTGCCTTCTCCAAAAGGAGGGAAACGCGGGGCCTGTCCTCTCCCCCCCGCTCCTCTTTATCATCCCAGGGAAGTGGCAGCTCACTCGGTCCTTTCGCGCGCTGTAAGTCTTCCTCTTGAAAGAGGGAGCTTCCATCCAAGATCTCCATCAATCCCCGGGAGCGGAGCTCTTCAAAGATTCCGTCCACCTCCTTCATGATCTTTTGAAAACCCTTATTCGTTCCTTTCTGAAAGTCCATAATCACCAGCCGCTCCCTGGCGCGAGTGATGGCGACGTAGAAAAGCCTGCGCAGCTCCTCTTCCTCCAGCGATATCTCCCTTTGGTTGGCTTCCTGGTAACCACCAGTCATCACCTGCAGGCCTTCCAGCTTCACCTTCAGATGAAAGACCCCATCGAGATGGTTAGCGATCAGCCTCCTTGAGGGACCTGCCCCAGAGCCCAAGTTGGCCAGGATCACCACTGGGAATTCCAGTCCTTTGGCTTTGTGCACGGTCAGTATCCTAACTGCCTCGAGCTCGTCGCCGGGCAGGTAGGCCTCTTCTTCCGGGTCGCCCATCTCCACCCTATCCTTCAGCCAGAGAACCATTCTCCGAAAACCCGCGCCCCCCAGCGCCTCGAAATTCCGGGCCATCTCTATCAATTTATCCAAATTGCGCGCCGCTTGTTCTCCCCCCTCCTCTAGGAAGAGAGTCTCTTTCAAGCCCAAGTCCTCGATAATCCGCAGGAGAAATTCGCTTGGGGGCATTAGATCCTTTGACTCATGATGCCTTCTCAACCAGGAGAAAGCCTGAGCGAAATGCTCCTCTTTCCTTTCCAGCCCATCAAAATCCTGCTGGTAGAGGTAGTTAAATCTTTTTCCATTCCCTTTCAGCTCGGCTATTTCTCTATCCGAGAATCCCAAAATAGAGGTCCTCAGCGCGGCAACCACCG
>JACVIX010000226.1 GCA_015711725.1 Candidatus Geothermincola primus
CCCTCGTTGGCCGAGTATCTGGTGGAGAAGTGCAAGGAACAGGGAAGAAATCCTAGGGATTTAGGTTTTCGTATGCTCATGTGCGGCGGCGAGCCTGGAGCGGGCATCCCCGAAGTGAGGGATAGGCTGGAATCCGCCTATGGATGCCGCATCTTCGACGCTGGCGCAGGTTTCGGATTTTCCTGCGACCATCCTGAGTACCAAGGAATGCACTGGACCGCCGATGATCTGGCTTACTATGAATTGGTGGACCCGGAGACCAAGGAACCGATTCCTTTGGAGGATGGGGCGCAAGGAGAAGCCATCTTTACCGTGCTGGAAGGGGATGGCATGGCTTGGTTGCGCACCAGCCTGGGCGACGTGCACCAAGTATTCGTGTCTCCCTGTCCTTGTGGCAGGACCGGATTCCGCTACAAGGTGGTGGGCAGGACAGACGATATGCTTAAGGTCAAGGGGGTGATCGTCTATCCCACCATGGTGGAGGGAGTGATCTCCTCCTTCGTTCCCAGGGTCACCGGGGAGTTTCGCATCGTGCTCACCGAAAAACCTCCTCGCGTGGTGCCCCCGCTGAAGATCAGGATTGAGAGGGGAGAGGATTTCCCCACCGATAAGCTTTTTCAGCTGGAGGAAGAGTTGAAGGAGGCTTTTCATCTCAGGGCCAAATTCACCCCGGAAATCATCTGGGCGGAGCCGGGAGAGCTGGAGCGTTCCACTTATAAGGGACAGGTATTCGAGAAGCTTTATGAAAGTTAGGTTATTTATGGAAATGGCGGTAGAGACGCGTTCCGACATCACTTCGACGATTCTCCCGAAGAAATTGTCCCTGAGTAATTCTTTCGGCTGTGGGACGGAGATTAATACCCCCAGGGGTAATTAAATGGTAGGGAGGCGATGAGCATGTCTCGCGTGGTGATGTTAGGTGGCGCCGGGGATATGGCACAGGTAGCGGCGAGGACCTTATTCTCCTTGGTCCAGGGATGCCAATTGGTTCTTGCCGATTTCAACCTGGAGAAGGCGAAGGAAGTGGCTGCCGCTTACGCCTCTCCCCGGGTTGAGGCTGTCTTCGTGGATATATACGATCCGCAGATTTTAAGGAAGGTCGTCATGGGAAGTGATTTGGTGGTCAATTGCACGGGGCCCTATTATCGCACCGGTCGGCCAGTGATGGAGGCGTGCATCGCGGAGAGGGTGAATTACATAGATTTAGGGGACGACGAGGAGGCGGCGGTGGAACTGCTTGCGCTGGACCAAGAGGCGAGGCGAGCTGGGATTACGGCGCTCATCTGCTGTGGAATTGCCCCCGGGGTGGTCAACGTGCTGGTCAAAAGGTGCGCCCAGGAGTTGGATGGTGTGGATGGCGTGGATCTGGCTTGGGTTACCGGATCTTCCTCCGGGACAAAAGGAAAAAAAGGCGGGGGAGCGGCGGTGATAGAGCATATGATCCACGCCTGTATGGGCAGATGCGCCACCATAAGAGAGGGAAGGCGGGTGATGATTCCCGCTTTCCGGATCGGTCACAGGTTAGAATTTCCTCCGCCCCTGGGCCCTTACCCAGTTTTCGAGGTGGGTCACTCGGAGATCGCCACTATACCCCGTTTCCTTCCCGGAGTGAGGAGGGTGAGGGACATGGGAGGTCTCTATCCCCCATATCTTAACGGGATTTTCCGGGGAGTGGCGCGTCAAGTGGAAAAAGGAAAGGTGAGCATGGAGGAGGCGGTTGGTTTTATTCAATCCATCGATAGGGGAGAGACCCCTAAAAATTACAGGCTCTATCTCGCGATCCTGGTAGGGGTGCTCGTCCAACTTCTCAGAAAGGAATTAGGGCTTAAAGACCTTCTGGATTTCTTCAGGGTGTCCGCGGGAAAACCTTTAGGTCCCTCCCTGGGTGGTTTGCTGGTGGCGGTGGAGGGCATAAAAGAGGAAAGAAAGGCGCGTATAGAGATGGCTTTTTCCGCAAATCAAGGGAGAGAGGAAGGGGAAGCAAACATGGACGAGATGACCGGAACGCCTCTGGCGGTATTCGCCTCCATGCTTCTGGACGGGACCATCAGGGAGAAAGGCGTAGTCCCGCCGGAGGCTTGCGTGGATCCTTCGGAGTTTGGCCGGCGCATTGGGGAAACGGGGGTAAGCGCTTTCAGCCAGCTTGCTGAGCTCCCCATGGAGCTGAAATGGATAACCTAGAATGGTCGTGTGAGCACGCTCGCGGAAAAACCTCCGAGGTCAATGAGTAATGTCGATAAAAAGCTCAAAAGGAGGACGCGCGGCTTCGCGCCAATATATGCTAGAACCTGACTCACAAATTACAAAATGTAAATATTAAATCGCGAAATAAAAGGGGTGAAGGATGGCTTATCGATTCACTTTGCCCGGACAGGTCAAGGAGCTGAAAAGGTCCTTTGTCCGGGAGATAGCCCCGGACGTCTTTATGCTGGAGGGCTATATAAGCGATTATTTCGTCATAAAACCCGCCTCCTCCAACATATTTCTCCTGCGGGACGGGGATACCTTGGTGATGCTGGAC
>JACVIX010000227.1 GCA_015711725.1 Candidatus Geothermincola primus
TTTGACGTGGTGGTGGAGGCTAGCGGTAGCCCTGAAGGGTTCGAGAAAGCCAGGGAGCTGGTGCGTCCCGGCGGGACCATAGTGCAGAAGAGCACTTACGTGCATAAGATCGTCATGGAC
This sequence comes from Candidatus Geothermincola primus, assembly GCA_015711725.1. Classification (GTDB taxonomy): domain Bacteria; phylum Actinomycetota; class Geothermincolia; order Geothermincolales; family Geothermincolaceae; genus Geothermincola; species Geothermincola primus. The sequence continues at coordinate 121 of JACVIX010000227.1, forward strand.
ATCTCCCGCTTGGTGGTGGATGAGGTGAGAGTGGTGGGGTCCCGCTGCGGGCCTTTTGAGCCCGCCATCCGCACCCTCATGCGAGGTTTGGTGGAAGTGCAGTCCATGATCGACCGTCGTTTTCCCTTGGAGATGGGGGTTCAGGCTTTCGAGTACGCTGCCGAGGAAAAAGTCCTTAAAGTAATTTTGGATATGGGCACCTACCCGGCAGAAGGATTGAAAGGTCCCGGGGTTATCTCCCGTCAACCCGCTATCTGATGAGCGATCCGGGATTATGCCCGCGAAAAGAGTCACAATCTTTGAGACCTTCCGGGAGGTTATCCGCGTTAAGTTCTCCGTAATTGGGAAAATATAGAGACCATCATCGAGACCATGAACAAGACCGGGAGACTATCCACGTTAAATACTCCGTAGTTGGGAAAATGGACTATCGCGAAACGCTGCCATCCAGAATGGTGCGAAGATTGCGAAAAAGGAGGTTCCATGGGACTTAAGGAATTCTTGGAAGTGGCCAGGGGAGACCGTCCGGCGGATCTATTGATCGCCAACGCGAGGCTGGTCAACGTATGTTCCGGTTCAGTTGAGCGAGTGGATTTGGCCATCTGGGAGGGAACCGTGATTGGCTGGGGCGACTACCGCGCCCAAAAGACTTGGGACGCGGATGGCCTTTATCTGATTCCCGGGTTCATCGACGGTCACGTGCATCTTGAATCCTCCATGGTGGGGCTGGCGGAATTTGCCAAGGCGGTGCTTCCCCGCGGCACCACTAGCGTGGTTACCGACTGTCACGAGATCGCCAATGTCCTGGGCAAGGAAGGCATCCATTACATATTGAATTGCGCGCGGCAGATACCCCTAGAGGTATTCGTGATGTTGCCTTCCTGTGTGCCCGCCACCCCTATGGAGACGACGGGGGCGCGGCTGGACGCCGAAGATTTAAGGGAACTGTTGGGCGAGGATAAGGTCATCGGTTTGGGGGAGATGATGAACTATCCTGGGGTGGTGAACGGTTTGGCGGAAGTGCTGGCCAAGCTCGAGGTGGCTGGGGAGCTGCCCGTGGATGGTCATGCGCCCTTGCTTAGCGGGAAACCTCTCAACGCTTATATAGGCGCCGGAATTACCTCTGACCACGAGTGCGTAGGAGCCGAAGAGGCGGCGGAGAAGCTCTCCAAAGGCATGTATCTAATGATTAGGGAAGGTTCCACCGCGAAGAACCTGGAGGGATTGCTGCCGGCGATAACCGCCGAAAATAGCCGGCGCTGCTTCTTCGTTTCAGATGATCGAAACCCCAGTGATTTGCTGGATGAGGGCCATATAGATTATATCCTGCGCAAGGCGGTGAGCCTGGGCTTGGATGGGATGACCGCGGTGCGCATGGCTACCCTCAACGCCGCGGAGCGTTTCCGCCTCCTCAATCTGGGAGCGCTGGTTCCCGGACGCCAGGCTGACCTGGTGGTGGTGGAGGATTTGCGCAACTTCGAGGCCAAGCGAGTGATGAAGAAGGGCGTATGGGTAGCCGAGGAGGGCAAGTTACTGCTGGAGAAACTAGCGGGGGCGCCGGCTTTGCCCTCCACCGTGAATATTCCCTGGGAAAAGGTAAGGGATATAAGGATCAAGGCGGAAGGCGAGAGGATAAGGGCGATAGGGCTGGTGCCCGAACAGATCGTGACCGACTCGCTGGTGGAAGAAGCCCGGGTGGAGGATGGCTGGGTGGTGAGCGACCCGGAACGCGATTTGTTGAAGATTTGCGTTTTCGAGAGGCATAAGGGAACCGGCAACGTGGGAATAGGTTTGGTGAAGGGATTTGGGCTGACTAGGGGAGCCTTGGCGTCCACCGTGGCCCACGACTCCCATAACCTCATCGCGGTTGGGGTGGACGATGAGGAGATTCTTTTCGCCGTTCGCGCGGTGGAGAAGATGGGGGGAGGCCAGGTGGTGGTGGAGGGGGAACGGATACTCGCCGAGCTGCCTCTGCCAGTTGCAGGGCTCATCTCCGACCTTCCCCTGGAGGAAGTGAGGGATCGCGTTCAGAATCTAAAGGATGCGGCACGCTCCTTGGGTTGCGGCGTGGGCGACCCTTTTATGGCCCTCTCCTTCATGGCGCTTCCGGTGATTCCCGAGTTAAAGATCACCGACCGAGGTCTTTTCGACGTGAGCGCTTTCGATTTTGTCTCGCTCTTTGTCTAGGGGCTCCTTTTCCGAGGCGTCGCTGGCTCAAGGGGGCGAGATAGCTTTAGCGCCGTCCCATCCCGGGGACAACCCCATTCTCGGGTCCTTTTAATCCTTACCTTGAAGGTCATATACCAGTTAAGTCAAATATTTACATTATGTTATTTAACCTGGCTGTCTGAACCAGACGTTGATTCATTGGCAAAAGGAAGAAATTAGAAAATTATG
>JACVIX010000228.1 GCA_015711725.1 Candidatus Geothermincola primus
ATTTCGGCTGCTGCATCCGATCCCCGGATCAATCCCGCCAACGTAAAGGCTTTTAATATCCGTTCCTGTCTGCTGGTTCCTCTGGTCTATCGGGATCAGGTTAGGGGATTGGTCTACCTCGATCATACCAAAAGAAAACATGTCTTCGATCAGGACGAGGTGGATATGATCAAAACCATAGCGGGGCAAGCCGCGGTGGCCCTGGAGCATCTTCGGCTGAGGGAGAGCGTTCACCAGAAGGAGCTGAGGTTAAAGGAGGCCGAAGCCAACGAGGTACTTTACAAGGAGCGGGAACGAAGCGAGGCCATCATCAACGCCAACCCTGACGCCATCATATTGGTGGACAGGGATTTCAATATTGTCAGTTTCAATCCCGCTGCGGAGAGATTAACCGGCTGGAGGGCAAGCGACGCCGTTGGGCGCAGTTGCCATGAGATCCTCTACGGGCGCAAATATTCACCCGATGAATGCCAGACTATAGACTGTCCCATCGCCAGGGCTTTTCGAGGGGAGATAGCTCCCTTAAAAGAACGTTTGTATACCAGAAAGGACGGAACCCAGACATGGATCGGCGGCTCCTTCTCGGTGTTACGCAACCCCAAGCGTCGCATCGAGAACGTTATCGCGGTTTTCCGGGATATATCCGAGGAAAAGAGGCTGGAGGACGCGGCCCTTATGGATCGTGAGTTGAAGATTGCCAGGGAGGCTCAACGCTCCCTGCTCCCGAAGGATATCCTGGAAGACGAACGCGTTAAGATAAAAGCCCAGCTTCACCAGGCGCGACTGGTGGGAGGGGACTGGTATGACTACTGGATCGACGACAACCGGTTGGTATTGGTGATCGGTGATGCGGCAGGGAGCGGGATGCCCGCCGCGCTTAAGGCCACCGTGGCTATGAGCGCCTTGAGAGCGGTGGCGGGTATGGCCAAGGACATCATGGAGACTATTCGCCTGGTAAACAAGACGGTGCTACCGTCCAAACTGGACGACAGCTTCATCACCCTCTTCTATGGAGAGTTGAATCTGGATAGCTTGGTTTTCAGGTACGTGAACGCGGGACACAATGACCCTATATGGATCCGCAAGGGCAAGTCTAGCCTTTTTCTCCCCTGCGAAAATCGTTTCATCCTAGGGGCATTCGAGGAGACGCAACTGGGAGTGGAGGAGGTACAGATGGAGGCGGGAGATCGCCTGCTTCTCTATACCGATGGCTTGGTGGAGAGTCGCAACTCCCGCCGGGTTCCCTTCGGGATCAACCGCCTAATCAGATATGTTAACGCCAACAGCTCCCGCACCCGGGAAGCTCTGGTGGAAGGCCTCTTCGCTCGGCTCATCGATTTCACCGCCGGCAAGCTGGATGACGATGTCACCGTAATCATCTGCGACATCATCTAGGTCCGTTAACCCAGCGGCATGTGGTGGGCTCTTTTCTATCCGCGAGTTATTATTTGACGGGTTGTAAAGTATTCGATAATTTAAATAACATAACTTTTCTTCAAATTGATCTCTTATCTTAACTTATCTTAAATGGTTTGAGGATAAAACCGCCCCGTGGGTTCTTTTCCGTGAATTATTCGGGCCTTTGATCCAGGACGCGGGTGTTCTTTAATATCTGTGAGGGATCGTAGATCTCCGGGGACTGAACGTACTCCAGATTTACATCTATACCAGTGGCATCAAGCATGCGCTTCTTAATCTCCTTGGTTACGTCATCGCGGTGCCTGCCGGCCACCGACAATCTTATGGTGAGGAGATCGTCGGAGAATTTATCCTGGGGGTCGCGCTTGCTCATGACCAACTGGTAATGAAGTACCCCTTCGACCGAGCCCATCTCATTCTTGACCACTTCCGGGTTGACCAACTTTCCCTGGACCCGCAGGGCGTCCGTTGCCCTAGTGGCGTAGGTAGAACCGATCTTCACCACCAGTCTTTCCCCTATCCTTCCGCAATGGGGGCAGGCGCTCCTTTCCATGGCCACCAGATCGCCGATCACGTATCTAAGCACCGCGGTGCCTCGCCTCTTCAAGTGGGTGATAGCCAGAAGCCCCAATTCCCCATCGGGAAGGGGTTCCAGGGTATCCTGGTCCAGCACCTCCAGATAATACAGGTCGGGTGATGGGTTGTGACACCCCCCGAACTCGCAGCACTCCACCAGGATGCCCTGACATTCAGTGAAGCCATACCCGTTGTTGATAAAAACCCCGTGCGCTCCCATGGAAGCGAGACGGTCGCGCATGTCCTCTCTCATCTGCTCCGGAACCGCTTCCCCTAAAGCCAGAACCGTGCGTATCTTCTCAAGGCGGCTTCCAAGCTGTTGAGCCCTGATGATGAAATGCCTTTCCCTGCTTCCCACCCCAGCGATCACGCTCACCCCGTGTCTCTCGGCCAAGGCGACTGCCTCGTCGGTGTTCCGATGCACCGGGAATCCTGGCAGGTCTTTTCCAACCACGCTGTTTACCAGTTTGGCTCCAAGAGCTGAGGCCAGATGGATGGTGCGATAGAGACC